>NZ_NFLD01000080.1:0-1461 GCF_002160725.1 Massilimicrobiota sp. An142
TCACGTAGCAAATAATATGAATAGCCAGGACAATTTAATATGAATATTACAGTTATCTCACCTTGTATTCTAACAAAATAAATTGAAGAACTATTTATCATTTAATTTGGCATTCAACACCAATTTGCCTAAATTATGGCAGCCAAAAATAATCAACGATTCCTGTTGATTTTTCTTTAGTCCTCTTATTCTCGTAAACCTTAATCCATGCTTTTCTTTGCAGTCTGCATAGACTCTTTCTATTGTCTCTTTTCTTAACGGGTATATGTCCTTCCATTCTGGTGTATATCTGATTTCATCCGCCAATTCTCTATATTCCTCCCATACGTGTCTTGTGATGACCTTCTGGTGATTCTTGCTCTGTGTACACTGCTCTAAGAATGGACATCCTTCACAATCCTTTGGATTTGATTTGTATTCCCTGTATCCTGATTTGTTTGTTGTGGTATATTTCAAGTCCTTATTATTTGGACATATATAAATATCTAGCTTTTCATCATAAACATATTCGTATTTCTTGAAGAATCCTTTTTTTGTCATGGGTCTTTTATATGGCAGATAAGGTCTGATTCCATCCTCTATGGTTTCTCGACATATTGCAGGTGTTATGAATCCTGCATCCAGACTGATGTTATGTATTGAATCTCCATAGGTATTCAGTAGCTCTCTATACGCATCATGAAAAACAACACTATCGTGCTGATTGCCTGGTGCTACTGTATTATGCAGTACAAATCCATGTCTATCACAGAATGTCAGATTTGTATATGCAAAGCATTTCTGTTTTTCTCCCTTATGGAAGCATCCGCTTTCTGGGTCTGTCTTGCTTACCTTTATTGATTTTGTCCCTTTTCCTTCAATCAGTTCTCCTGTTTCTTCATCATATGCAAGCTCTATATCCTTTGTCTCCTTTAATGCTTTTTTTCCATGTTCTTCTCTATCCTTGTTGATTTCTTCCAGAAGTTCATCATCATAATGTTTCTTGACGATCTCCACGACCTTGTTTTCGTGTTTTCTACTATTGGCGTTGGCTTTTCGATGTGTTCCATCTCCAAATACTGTATCAAGATCCACAAAATCATATGCTATGGCTTCTTCGATGATCCTGTTGAAAATCTCATCAAAAATTTCTGAATCTCCATATCTTCTGATATAGTTCTGTGACCAGGTTGAATAGTTTGGAACCTCATCATCAATGGACAATCCTAAAAACCACCTGTAGGCAAGGTTGACCTTGATTTCTTCACATGTTCTTCTCATGGAATGAATACCAAATGTAAAGTTAATAAAAAGCATTTTAAAAAGTACCACCGGATCGATACTTGGTCTTCCAAAAGAACTGTAGAGCGGTCTGACCAATGGATAAATAAATGTCCAGTCAATGGCTTCCTCAAGCTCTCTTACCTTGTGATCTGATGGTACTAATTCATCTATAGTACTCAAAATAAAGCTGTCATTTTT
>NZ_NFLD01000081.1:0-1345 GCF_002160725.1 Massilimicrobiota sp. An142
GGTCAATCATGTTTGGACATGATTGACTATAATTGTGTATAAATATAAGTGGTGCACTTTATGCGATTGAGGTGGTGCAGATGTCTGCGACTACCAGTGCTTTTACATGCGAATAATCAGATATTGGTCTTGCAATTTTATTTAGTGCGGTTTTTGGTATTTCTCATGTTCAAATTTTACATAATAAAATGATGAAAAATGATGCTGATTACAAAATTAGCGTTATGGACGAACGTAATATTTTGATTAAAGAGAAAGCAGGAAATGTGACAAACATGGTTAATACTGTATTATTGGGTTTAGCAACTGTCATATTTATTTGCTTAGATTATGTCATTCCAGCAATTATCACTGGAACAATTATTACAGTTCAGCCTATCATTTTAATTACTATCAGTACTATGCTTGAGAAAAAAATGTAATTAGAAACTAATTTAAAAACTATGATAGATTGGAAAAGTAATCAATTTTCACATAAAAAGATAGATAAATACAAGGAAGTGAGTTGATTTCACTTCCTTTTGATATCATTAGATTAGTAAATGAGTTAATCTTTGTATCAGTTTTTTGCATTTTAGAAATGTAATTATTTAGATGTCTTTTCATTGTGAGTTCATTTGTGGAGAGGTATGATTAAAGTAAAATATATTCAGTCACTTCAAGTTGAAAATGTTATTTAGCTAGTAATAAAAAAGGGAAGAAACTATAAATGAAAAAATAAAGTTCTGTTAATAGATGTATAGTTTTAGAAAGGTAAATAGCATAATGCATGAATGAACTCATAAAATTTGTAAATACGTGTTTAATATAAATTAAAATCAGTGGAAATAAATTATTGGAAATCAACAAAAGATTATGCTCAAATAGATGAGATATAAAGGAGATGTACATGAGAGAACTATTTGATTTTATTGTTTTGTTTTTCATATATATTTCTATGTTCTATAGAAAATGGAAAGTACAAGGAAAAGATGTATTATTTATAAATACGATAATGTATATATACTTATCTTTTATATTATATCTGACTTTAATGCCTATATTAGTATCTTTACCATTTATATTTAATCATCCTTATGAATTGATGAACTTAGTTCCGTTTGTTGATGTAACAAATGGAAGAGGTGATTTTATAAGACAGGTAGTATTAAATATAGTTATGACCATTCCTTTTGGATTTTTATTACCATTAGTAAGAGAGAAAAAGATAAATTTATTGAACGTTATTTTTATATTATAGGAATTTGGTTTCGTTTGGTTGATAAATGCTTAAAGCAAATATTAACAATGAGCAAAATAAAAAGTAATGCACCAGCATTACTCTATTTTTCTGCATGCAAAAACG
>NZ_NFLD01000082.1:0-1187 GCF_002160725.1 Massilimicrobiota sp. An142
CATGTTAAAAGCTGCACGCATACTCATTTATGCACTCATGTCAAATGCAATCTCAAGTTTTGTAAAAAGTGTGACATCTGTCAAAGCGTTTGTCCTGATTTTGAGCTCTATATATGCAAACGATTAAGAAGAGCTCCCTATGTATGCAATGGCTGTGATTCCCGTAAATACTGTCGCAAGCCTATAAAATATTTTTACAACCCTTCTCATGCTCACAAAGAATATAAGGAAGTTCTTGTCAGTTCGCGTACTGGCATCAATGTCACTGAAGATGAACTCAAAAAGATCGATTCCATTGTCAGTCCTCTTGTCAGAGATAAGTCTCAATCTCTCAATCATATATTTGCTTCACATGCTGGTGAGATTGGCGTTTCTCAAAGTACCGTTTACAACTACATTGATGCTGGCTTTCTTGAATGTGCCAACATTGACCTCCCTAGAAGGGTTAGATTTAAGAAAAGAAAGAGAAAAGCAGGGAAAAATGAGGTAAAAATCAATAAATCTGCATTGAGAAAAAATCGTACATATAATGATTATCTCGCTTATATGAACGAGCATCCCGATGCTAATGTCATTCAGATGGATACTGTCGAGGGCATCAAAGGTGAAAATCTCCTCCTTACCCTGCATTGTGTGAAAACACATTTTCAAATTGCTCATTTCATTTCAAGCAAGGAAAACACACATCTTGCACAGGTATTTGAATTGTATTATGAAAGATTTGATGATAAGAATCTCTTTAAGAATTTCTTTCAGGTCATACTTACAGACAATGGAAAAGAATTCACCGACATAGCTTATCTTGAAGAATTAGGAATAAAGGTATTTTTCTGCGATCCTAATAGATCAGATCAAAAAGGTTCTTGTGAAAAAAATCATGAGTTTATAAGATATTTCTTACCAAAAGGAGAGACTTTCAAGAATCTTCATCAAAGGGATATTTGGAATATGATGTCGCACATCAATTCATACAAAAGATATTCATTGAATAATAAAAGCCCCTATGAAGTGACGGAATTCATATGGGGCAAAGAATTATTACAGGCATTGCACATCAAATACATTAAGCCTGATGAAGTGATTTTAAACAATTCAATTTTTAATAAAAACAGATAGGAAAGGATTGAAAATGAGGAACACTAAGAAGTAGAATTTAGTCTTGCAAATTCATCGCAATCCTTAAAAAA
>NZ_NFLD01000083.1:0-1125 GCF_002160725.1 Massilimicrobiota sp. An142
GAAAATGCTAGAGTTTTTGGAGTTAATGATCCCAATAGAAACAATTTATTTAAAGCTTCTCCAAGAATATCTGGATTTTTAGATGTATGCAATGGTATATATATTGATGTATTGATTAAATCTTATAAGGATTCTGAAATACCCATGGCATATGAACAAATGAATAATATTCATGATATTCTAGAAAAGCAGAAAGTTATATACATGGGTGACCGCAATTATCCATCAACTGATATCTTTGTTTATTATAATATGAAAGGCGATAAATTCTGTTACAGAGGAAAAACAAACTTTTATAAGAAACAACTAGAAAATATTGAAAGAGATGGTTGGATTGAAGTAGATTTGGATGACAGATGGATTAATTGCTTTAAAGTTGAGGAAGTCAAGGATTATGCCAGAGGACATAGGAATTTCAGGTTAAGAGTCATCAAAGTTATGAAATCTGAATTAAGACAATTAAAGGTTAGTGAAAAAGATGAAGAAATCATTATTTTCACGAATCTTGATGAAAATGAATGGCCAACAAAAGAAGTGCTACAGCTTTATGGAAACCGATGGTCAGCAGAAACCGGATATGATATCCTAAAAAATAAGATTGAGATGGAAAAAGTAACGAGCGAAAAAGCAGAACTCATACTGCAGGAATTACATTCACAGGTTATAGTTCATAATTTAGCTGCAATGATAAAAAAAGAATCAGATAAACTGATCACACATACTGAAAAATATAATTATCAGACAAATATAAATAACCTGATACAATTATTAAGGGCTAATCTTGCAAAACTATTAAACATGAAAGATGGATTCAGGAGACTCATAAATAAAATAATAAGAAAAGCCTCAAAAAATAAAGAGCCTATTCGACCCAATAGACTCTTTGGAAGATGGAATGTCTATACCAAGAAACCAACAACACTCAAATATAGAGTTGATGGCAAACGAAATCCCAAAGTTAGAAAAATGAAAAAGGGATATTTACGTATAAAACGCTAATCGGTAGTATAGACATCATTTTCTAAAAAAATTATAACTTAAAAACTTAAAAAAATCATTAAAAATGATCAGTATCTTTTTGTGCTTTTTTAGCACAGAAAGAAAAAAAGGGAGAATTTTGAATTT
>NZ_NFLD01000084.1:0-1124 GCF_002160725.1 Massilimicrobiota sp. An142
TGTGTGCCGGGCATGGCACGGATTCAGTCGGAGATAGACCGACCACAGGTAGTTACCGCCAAGTGTAGTGAACCACAAGTCGTTAACAGTGATGTTAAGGATGGAGGAAGTGGTGTAGCGATTCTTTTGAGCGTACGAACAGAAACCTGATATAAGGCTAAATGGTGGATAAGATTGCAGTACAAACCGAAGTCCAAAAGGTAAACGTAAAACCAAGACAGTAAATCAGGACGTTGTGAAAGAAATAGGATTCGTGATTTACCCCGGGAGGTCTTGTGGACGATGAATTCCAATATCTTTAAAATCAGTGATGGTAACATCGGTCGAAAAAGGTCTGCCACAAGAAGTCAGCTGAGGTCGTAGTAGGTAAAGACATCTATACCAAAGGACCTAATGTTTATATGGTGCAACTCACCATGCGCAATGTTTGGACAGTTCGAAATCGAGGATAGTTCCATAAGTGGGAATCGTAATCCCATGGGAATGAAGGTAGAGGGAATGGTTCCAGATATATCTACAAAAGGAAGGAGAAGCAACAACATGAAATTAATTGAAGTGATTCTAAGAGATGAAAATCTCGAAGAGGCAATCAAAAGAGTCAAGAGTAATAAAGGTGTACCTGGCATTGATAAGATGACAGTGAATGAAATTGACGCGTATTTCAAGACCCATAAGGAACAGATAAAGAAACAGATATTGGAGAAGAAATACAAACCCCAACCAGTAAGAAGAGTCTATATTCCTAAATCAAATGGGAAGAAAAGACCCCTAGGAATTCCAACAGTAGTAGATAGAGTCATCCAACAAGCGATAGCACAAATATTATCAGAAATCTATGACAGTAAGTTCAGTGAGAATAGTTTTGGATTTCGACCAAATAGGAGTGCACATGATGCCATCATGCGAACACTAGACTACTTGAATGAAGGATACGAATGGGTCATTGATTTAGATATAGAAGCATACTTCGATACAGTCAATCACGATAAATTAATTTCAATACTTAGAGAGCATGTGAATGACTCGACAACACTGCATTTGATTCGCAAATTCCTGCAGGCAGGAATCATGGAAAATGGTCTTGTAAAAGCTAGTACCATAGGAATGCCACAAGGAGGATTATG
>NZ_NFLD01000085.1:0-1079 GCF_002160725.1 Massilimicrobiota sp. An142
TCCCTTAGTAATGAACTAAAAGAAAAAATCCGTTGAAAACGGATTTGGACTAAATATGTATTCTGTTCATGCAATCTTGTTTATATTTATTTTGACAATGAACATATAAATTCATTGTTGTTGCAGGTGATGCATGTCCTAATATTTCACTTAAACAATTGTAATCAAAACCTAGTTCAATACATTGAGTTGCAAAATAATGTCTTAATGAGTGCACTGTTACATTACTTATATCTAATGTTTTTAATAAAGATTTAAATTTATATCTAAATCTTCTTGGTTCATAATATTTTGATGATTGCGTTAGAAAGTAATTATCACTATCATTCATAATTAAATACGGTATTAATACATCAGGAATTGGTATAACCCTTGCTGATTTTTTTGTTTTTGTAGAACTAATAATAATTTTGGTTTTCTTGTTATCTACATCTTGTATTCTCTGAAGTGTCTTATTAATATTAATTTCTTTTTTCATTAAATCAATATCATCATTTTTTAAAGCACACAATTCTCCAATTCTTACACCTGTACATAAAATAAATAATATTCCTATATGAAAATGATTAGGATTGTTTTTAAGATAATCCACCAAAATGCGATATTCATTTTGATCAAGGATATTTATTTTCTTAACTTTATAAGGATATTTAATATTTAAATTTATGTTATCAATATATCCTTTTTCTGTACAATATTTTAAGCCAAGTTTGATAATATTTACCAATTCTTTGACTGTCTTTATTGATAACCCTGTTGAATCTTTAATTCGTCCACATTTTAATTTTTCAATAACAAATAATTGAATAATTTTCTGATTTATATCTTTTAGATAATATGATTGAAAATATGGTTTGATATGATTGTTTATATGACTATAATAAGTCGCATATGTTGATTCTTTGATATGATATCTTTGAATTTCTAACCATTCATCTAAAATATTAATAAACTTATATTTCTTTTTTCTTATCATTTTATTACCTCCAAATATTAAGATAACAAAATGATAGAATATTTATTTAAAAACTGTTAAAATAATCTTAATAAAAAAGATCTCTTAGTTCATTACTAAGGGA
>NZ_NFLD01000086.1:0-885 GCF_002160725.1 Massilimicrobiota sp. An142
CACCGTACGTACGGGTCTCGTATACGGCGCTACATTTATATGTTAATACAACCTATCTTAGATAGTATGCGAGGGGATTGACCAAACCAGGTCTTTCCTCTTTTCTTATGGCTAGAATATCCGCATTAAGTAAGAAGTTAACTACATTCCCATTTGCTTGTCTATATAGTCCAAGCCTTGTATTCGCTACCGAATAGATTTGCTCATCACTGAAGTGATAAGGCAATTTCTCATTCAACTTTTGTAGATTTTTATATATCCTCGATGGTGTTTTCCACTGTTTCAGGATAATGACCCTTATTTTATGTCTCAACCATTGACCAAATTCATCTATGAAGTTCTTCATTCTTCCAATTCGGAAGTAGTTTATCCATCCATTGACGATTTGATTTATCCTAGTGAATGTTTTTGTGTTGGTCTGTGCAACACATTTCTTTCGGATGAGTTCCTTTCGACATTTGTCATACAGGTTTTTCTTACTCTTCTTTGTAGGAATACATTCCCATCTTGATGAGTTCTTCCAATATGTAAAACCTAGAAATTGACTATTCGTTGGTCTTACTATCTTTGTTTTGGTTGCACTGACCTTTAGAAATAATTTTCTCTCTAGCCATGATGTGACTGACTTCATCACTCGATTTGCTGCCATCTCGCTTTTAACGAAGATATTACTATCGTCCGCATATCTCACAAAGCATAGTCCCCTTGCTTCCAATTCCTTATCAAATTTATCTAAGTAGATATTTGATAAAATTGGACTTAGAGGTCCTCCTTATGTGGAGTTAGTTATTATGCCGAGTTAATTTAAATTACCCTTTAATAATCATATGGTTTTCTTTATTTTCTCGGCATAATACATCACAATTTAAATAGAAATATAGTTCT
>NZ_NFLD01000087.1:0-857 GCF_002160725.1 Massilimicrobiota sp. An142
AGCACTGCATCTCTTGTCAGGATTTTCTGATGTTTCTTGTTTTTACAGCATTCATCAATGAATGGACAGCCTTCGCAACCTTCATCACTTGTCATTTTTTGTTTGATTTGCAGATATTCTCCTCTTTCATCATAAATATCTCCTATATTCTGATCAAATACATGACCGTTTGGACATATCCTATTTCCTTTTCCATCTTTTTCCCAGTTCAATGTGTTGAATTTTTTATTCCTGAATTCCTTTTCATTCTTTTTGGCATACATTGCATATTTCATGTAGAGATTCATTCCATTTGACAAACAATACATATAGTTGTCGTAACTTCCATAAGCTGCATCTGCCATTGGATAAAGTGGCAGCTCTCCTGTGAAATCCTTATATCTTTCCATGAATGGTATGAATGTCTTGGTATCTCCTGGTCGCTGGAATAGATCTGCATTTACTATAATGCCATCGCTGACACCAATCTGTGCATTATAGCATGGTCTGCTTAATCCCGTATTGCAGTAAAAATCTATCTTAGTTGCACACATCGTCGCATCATGATCTATCTTAGAACAGCTGTTTCTATCATTTCCTATGATAAAAAGCCAGAATTCATATTCATCCAGCTTTGTATAATATCCAAGAAACAGGTCATACCATCTTTGAATTTCTGTCTTTCTTTTCCCTCTGCCATATACCATTTTTATATCATCATTAATCATCGTTTCCATAAGATACTGTACTATATAGCCTATCTCCTGTGCACAGTAAAAATAATGATATGGAAAGTCAAATCCTCTTTCCATGTTCATCTGAATGATTGAATCTGTTATCTTAGAAAACAGTTTCATTCTTGCATTGAGGATTCTTGC
>NZ_NFLD01000088.1:0-847 GCF_002160725.1 Massilimicrobiota sp. An142
TATCCCAGACAACAGCTGCACATGTATTTGACTCATTTGTCTCCATATCAAGAAGACCTCTGCCTGAGTATCTGCTGATAGATGAGGTCTATGCATTCAAGTCTGCTCACAGTAAGTACGTATGCGTTCTTGTCGACTTCGAAACACAAAATATTGTCGATGTCCTTCCGTCAAGAAGAAAGCAGACACTCATGGATTATTTCTTCTCCATTCCTCTTGAGGAAAGGAAGAATGTCAAAATTGTTTCCTTTGACATGTGGGAAACATACAGAATCGTATCGAAAATCATGTTTCCAAATGCAATATGTGCAACCGACCATTTTCATGTGAAGCAGGAATTTGGAAGAAAAATTGACAGAGTGAGAATCGATGTCATGAATAAGTATTATTCCAGAAAAAAATATCTTGAGAAGAAAAAAGAAAAAACCAAGACTGAAAAGCTTGAGTTAAAGGAAGCATCCAAGCATTACTATGCATTAAAGAAATTCAACTGGATGCTCTTCTCCAATGACAATAGAATATTCGACCCTAACGAAAAGAAGATATACAATCATACCCTTGAGGGGTATTACAACTATTATGATATCCTTGAGTTCATGGTCAGACATGACCCTGTGCTGGATCTAGCCTATGATCTTAAATATGAGCTGGATGAATTTTATAGCAGATCCAATGAAAAAAACGCATTGAAGAACATAGAAGAGCTGATCATATCCTTCAGGAATTCTCAGATCAAGGAAATGATGGATTTTGGGAATACACTGGTCAAATGGAAATATGAGATTGTGAATTCATTTGTGCCGGCAAATGGAAGACGCATATCAAACGGCCTGATTGAAAACAGAAA
>NZ_NFLD01000089.1:0-837 GCF_002160725.1 Massilimicrobiota sp. An142
CACCGTGCGTAGGGTTCCCTACACGGCGTTTCATAAGTTTATAGAATTGTAATAATCTAGTGCACTTACAAACCCAAATCTTTTTAATCTTTCGTTTGTCAGTGTTCTAGAGAGTATAAAGCTATTGGCTATATGCCAGTAGCTTTTTCTTGTATTTGCCCATTCCCATGCCTTATTCCTGTCTATACCTAGCTTTTGCAGATTTCTATACCTTGTTCTTACTAGCTTCCATCTCTTCCAATATATCATTCGTATTCTTCGTCTTAGCCACGAGTCAACTTTACCAAGATATCCTCTCATATCAGCTATCCTGTAGTAATTTATCCATCCCGTAATATAGAGCTTTAATTCCTGAGCTAGTTCCTTACTACTGATAGGTCTATTTCTTTTTGTGATTTCTTTGATTCTTCTTTTCATCTTTTCTTTTGATTTCTTATGAACAGTGATTCGTACGTTACCACTCTTCTCTATATAGAATCCAAATCCTAGAAATTTTACACCAGTAATATAAGCGACTTTTGTTTTCTCTTGGTTGACTTTAACGAATAAATTCTCTTCAAGATATCTCGTCACTGTTTCCTTGACTCTCATAGCACTTCTTTCACTTTTGAACAGTATGACACAGTCATCTGCATATCTTACAAATCGATTTCCTCTTCTTTCCATTTCTTTATCAAATTCATTAAGATAGACATTTGATAGTAATGGACTTAGGGGACCTCCTTATGTGGAGTTAGTTATTATGCCGAGTTAATTTAAATTACCCTTTAATAATCATATGGTTTTCTTTATTTTCTCGGCATAATATTATTATTTAAAGCTGTTTAAGAAGTCTAA
>NZ_NFLD01000009.1:0-98107 GCF_002160725.1 Massilimicrobiota sp. An142
CACATATTTCAATTTTACATATAAACCTAAACGTCATCAACTACGTATTAATAAAGTTGATAGAAAGGAGAAGGTATATTTTAATGACTGATAAATGAGTCAATTATAATATACCAGGACATTATAGTGAGTGAAAAATTAATGGAAACAAACTTTATCATATATAAAAGTGAAGATGGTAATGTGAATGTTGATGTTATACTAAAAGATGATACTATTTGGCTTACTCAAAAGGGAATGGCAGAGTTATTTGATTGTTCTAGTGATAACATCGGATTACATTTAAAAAATATTTATTTAGATGAAGAATTACTAAAAGAAGCAACTACCGAGAAATTCTCGGTAGTTCGAAAAGAGGGAAATAGACAAGTAAAAAGATTGTTAGAGTTTTATAATTTAGATGCTATTATTGCTGTTGGATATCGTGTGAATTCAAAAAAAGCTACACAGTTTAGAATGTGGGCAACTAAGACTTTAAAAGAGTACATGATAAAAGGGTTTGTAATAGATAAAGAAAAAATGAAAAATGGACCAAAGTTTGGTAAAGATTATTTTGATGAATTACTAGAAATAATTAAAGAAATTCGTTTGAGTGAAAGAAGACAGTATCAAAAAATAACAGATATATTTGAATCTACTAGCGCAGATTATAATGCAAAATCAGAGGAGGCATATACATTTTTCAAAATCGTACAAAATAAATTACACTATGCCATTACAGGTAAAACAGCTGCAGAACTCATTTATGAAAGAGTAGATGCTAATGTTTTACATATGGGCTTAACAAATTGGAAGAACTCTCCTGATGGAAAAATTTACAAATATGATATAGGAATTGAAAAAAATTATCTTAATGAAGAAGAAATGAAAGGTTTAGAACGATTAACAATATCATTTCTAGATTATGCAGAAGATATGGCCTATGAACATAAAGTCATGACAATGAAGGATTGGATTGAAGTCACTGATGACTTGTTGAAGTTTAGAAAAAAACAGGTATTAGTTGATTCAGGAAGAATATCTCATAAACAAGCTATTTCTAAAGCAAACGAAGAGTATGAAAAATATCGAATAAAACAAGATCAAGAATATGTTTCTTCTATGGATGAACTGTATAAAAAATATTTAGAAGAAAAATAGAGAATCAAAAATTGTAATATTAAATCTCATATGATATATTTTATCTAGATATGGGGTTCTGATCGTTTGAGGTTAGATGTGTAGAAAGATGCGAGCCCATATCTTTTTTTATGTAAATAAAAAGCCATGATTTTCATCATGACTTTGTTTTATAGTTTGCTTAATTATTTACAAGCTTCTTCGATTGCTACAGCAACAGCAACAGTTGCTCCAACCATTGGGTTGTTACCCATACCAATTAATCCCATCATTTCTACGTGAGCAGGAACTGAAGAAGAACCAGCAAATTGAGCATCACTGTGCATACGTCCCATAGTATCAGTCATACCATAAGAAGCAGGACCAGCAGCCATATTATCAGGATGTAATGTACGTCCTGTTCCTCCACCAGAAGCTACTGAGAAATATTTTTTACCTTGTTCAACACATTCTTTTTTATAAGTACCAGCTACTGGATGTTGGAAACGAGTAGGGTTAGTAGAGTTACCAGTAATAGAAACGTCTACACCTTCTTTGTGCATAATTGCAACACCTTCACGAACATCGTCAGCACCATAGCAGTTTACTTTTGCTCTTGGCCCATCAGAATAAGCTGTTCTTGAAATTTCTTTCACTTCTCCAGTGAAATAATCAAATTGAGTTTCTACATAAGTGAAACCATTGATTCTTGAAATGATTTTAGCAGCATCTTTTCCTAAACCGTTTAAGATAACTCTTAATGGTTTATTTCTAACTTTATTTGCTTTTTCAGCAATTTTGATAGCTCCTTCAGCAGCAGCAAATGATTCATGTCCAGCTAAGAAAGCGAAACATTCAGTTTTTTCATCTAATAACATAGATCCTAAGTTACCATGACCTAAACCAACTTTACGATCATCAGCAACTGATCCTGGAATACAGAATGATTGTAAACCAACACCGATTGTTTTAGCAGCGTCAACAGCTTTTGTATCCCCATTTTTGATTGCCATTGCAGCACCTACTGTATAAGCCCAGCAAGCATTTTCAAAACAAATTGGTTGAGTTGATTTTACGATGTTATAAACATCAATACCTTTTTCATCACAAATTGCTTTAGCTTCTTCAATTGATTTAATATCATATTTAGCTAATGCAGCGTTAATCTGATCGATTCTACGTTCATAATTTTCAAATAATGCCATTTTCGTACCTCCATTATTCCTTTCTTGGGTCGATGTATTTTGCAGCACTATCGAATCTACCATAAGTACCAGTAGCTTCTTTAACTGCTTCATTAGCATCTTTTCCAGATTTAATCATATCCATCATTCTTCCAAGATTAATGAATTCATAACCGATGATTTCATTATTTTCATCTAAAGCAAGTCTGTTAATGTAACCTTCAGTTAATTCAAGATATCTAGGTCCTTTTAATTTTGTAGAATAAGCAGTACCAAGCATACTTCTTAATCCTTTACCTAAATCTTCAAGACCTGAACCGATAGTAAGTCCTCCTTCAGAGAAAGCAGATTGGCTACGTCCATAAACGATTTGTAAGAATAATTCTCTCATTGCTGTATTGATAGCATCACATACTAAGTCAGTATTTAAACCTTCTAATAAAGTTTTACCAACTAATGCTTCACTAGCCATAGCAGCAGAGTGAGTCATACCAGAGCATCCAAGTGTTTCGATTAATGCTTCTTCGATAATTCCTTCTTTAACGTTTAAAGTTAATTTACATGCACCTTGTTGAGGAGCACACCAACCAACACCGTGTGTTAATCCAGAAATATCTTTGATTTCTCTTGAATATACCCATTTTCCTTCTTCAGGAATTGGAGCACATCCATGACTTGCACCGCATTTAACAGTGCACATTTCTTCTACTTCTTTTGTATAAATCATTTTTTTACTCCTTTCATCTTCAAAATGATTAGCCAGACAAATCAGAAAATTGTGCTTCTTTTTCTGATTGCGGTGAAGGAATTTCACCTACTGTGATTATAAGTCAAATAGCCTTTAAAGTCAATGTAGACCGTACTTTCAATGTGAAAAAAATGTCTAAATAGCCCGAATGAATAAATTTGCTTATTGCAAATAAAAATGAGCTATAGTATAATGGGTTTGCTAGTAGTAAATAAAAAAAGAATAGCATGTTACTATTCTTTTAAATCTCTCATTTTTTCAATAATTCTGATTGAAGATTGAATGCTTTCCATTAAAATTTCACGTTCTTTATGGGAAAGACTTCTCATAAAATGAATGACCTTTGCTTCATCTTTTCCCTGAATTAATAAATCCATATTTTCATGATTTTGTAAATTCAAAAGGTGATTCAAATCAATATCTAAAATCTGACAAATTTCAACTAAAATATCTAAACGTGGAAAGTTTGTATCTGTAACATATGCTGAAAAAGCACCAGGTGAAATATTAAGCATTTTAGCAATATCTTTTTGTGTCATATTCTTTTCTTCCAATTTCGCAGCTAAAACTTTACCAATTTTTAACATATACCTCACCTCATTTTTTTACATTATAGCGAAGAGTTATAAAAATCTGTAAAATATTCATTAATAATAGATTTATATTTGATAACTATTTAAACTATTGATATAATAAAGTGACAAATAGATAAAAAAGTAACTATATAAGATAAGGAGATGCCTATATGTATATAGATGATTTTTTTCATTCTCTCACTTTATTACAGCCCACATATCAATTTATTAATGAAGATTTTTTTCGAGATAAAAAATATATTCAAATTCTTTCAAATGATCAAATGCCTTTAGATATTCATATCAAAACTCCAGCTCAGAATTATTTGATTTATAGTGATCTTCATGATTTGAAACATCTTTATGCTTATGAATTGGATTCTCTTTATCATTATATAAATGAAATTTCACAATTTAAAATCACAATACCTTCTACACAGGCCATCTATTTAGAAGCGGGTATTTTAGAAGCTATTTATTTATATGATCATCTTTTTAAAACTTCTTTTAAACATTATTCAAGCTTATTATTACCATTATTTCATCTCTATCATATTTTAATAGGTCATCCATATAAAAATAAGGAAGCATACCCTCATACATATGCATTGCCATTCCTTCATCAATTATATGTCACAAGATTTTATTATTTTATTATTCAATATTGTTATTTTCGTTTTCAATGTCAACAGTCTCATTCTTTAACGCATCCTTATCATTTCGAATTACTGGTGGAAAACAAACTGTCACAGTATTTACAATTATCACCTATTCATCATATTGCTGATCTAACATATTTAAACAATCAACAGCTTGATGATTATATAGGTCAAATGCTAAATGCTTCTTAGGAAGCATTTTTTTAGAAAAAAATAAAAATTTGTGCAATAATATGTTCAACAATATCATTAGTATAGTGAAAGGGGGAAAAATTAAAATGAATCAAAAAGAAATTGATTATCTTATTCTTCAGATTCCCCAAATGGATAATGCTTTTGATGAATTATATGAAAAAACCAAGACAAGTGTTTTTGCTTATATCATGAGCATTATTAAAAATTACGATGATAGTCGTGACATTTTTCAGGAAGTTTATGTGAAACTTTATTTAGCAGCTAAAAATTATCAATCACAGAAAAAACCATTAGCATGGATTTATACAATTGCTAGAAATGAATGTTATCTTTATTTAAGAAGACAAAATTTAACACAGGAATATCAGGATTATCTTTATTGTCCACCAGAAACGGACATGCATACAAAAATGATTTTAGAACAGTTATTTGAAAGTTTAAATGATCAGGAAAGAGAAGTGATTATTATGCATGCACTGTGGGGATTAAAGCATCATGAAATTGCGGGCTTATTAGATATTCCTCTAGCAACATCTTTATCCAGCTATCATCGAGGTATGAAAAAAATGAAAAAGATAGGAGCGAAGAGTTATGAATGAAATCAAAGAAGCTTTTACAAAGATTACACCAGATCGCTTAGATGATATTAAAGAAGAATTAAAAACGAGAGATGAAAATATCGTGATCGAAACAAAGAAGAAGAAAAAACGTTATCTTTTGACTCTACCTATTGTGGCAGTCTGTGCAGCGATGGTTTTCATGTTATGGCCTGCGACTCACTCCATTCAGACGGTTGTTGGTTTAGATGTCAATCCAAGTGTTGAATTGAATTTAGATGATGATTATAAAATTGTCGAAGTGAAAACGAACAACGAAGATGGGAAAAAAATTGTCGGCAATATGGATTTAAAAGGTAGCGATATTGAAGTTGGTGTGAATGCGTTGATTGGTGCTATGTTAAAGGAAGGATATATAGACGAACTTAAAAATTCATTACTGATATCAGTAACAGGGGAAAATGAACAAGAAAATGAAAAACTAAGACAACAGCTTTCATTAAATATTGATGAATTATTAAAAGCAAGTGATATTAATGGCTCTATTGTATCACAGACAATTAATGATCAAAATGTTGAAAATCTGGCGAAACAATATCAGATTTCAGTGGGAAAAGCTGAAATTATTCAACAGCTTGTTTCAAAGAATCCACTATATACATTTGATTCTTTAAAGAACTTATCTATTCATGAATTGAATCTGTTATTACAAAGCAATCAGGTTGAACAAGTTTCAATTACAGGTCATGCCAGTGAAAGTGGATATATAGGAAAAGACAAGGCTCAAAGTATTGCTTTTAATGATGCTCAAGTATCTCAACCAACAGTTCAAAAAGTAGAAATGGATTATGATGATGGTGTGATGGTTTATGAAGTTGAATTTTATAAAGATCAGGTTGAATATGATTACGAAATTAATGCTTTGAATGGTGAAATTATAAAAAGTGAAAAAGATGGTGAGAGAACTTCTCAATCAGCTTCATCATCAAATCAGTCTTCAAACCAAAATTCATCAAACAGTTCTCAGACATCAACTCAGCAGATATCACAGGATCAGGCAAAATCAATTGCTAAAAAACATGCTGGTGTTCAATCAGTATCACAAGAAAAAATTCATAAAGATTATGATGATGGTGTTTACAAATTTGAATATGAATTTGTAAGTGGTGATTATAAGTATGAATACGAAATTAATGCTATGACAAGTACTGTGATGAAACATGAAAAAGAATATGTTGGAACAGTCAAATTAACACAAAATGAAGCCAAACAAAAAGCTTTCAGTCATGCCAATGTTTCTTCATCAAATGCCTATGATGTAGAAGTAGAATTAGACCATCAATATTATGAAGTTTCCTTTAAATCAGGACAATATGAATATGAATATAAGATCAATGCATCAGATGGCTCTATTGTGGCGCATGAAAAAGATTATGATGATTAGAAGAAGTTTTATGACTTCTTCTTTTTTCTTAATAAATTCTTAAAACTTTCACATTTTTTATGTAATATAATGATGAAAGGGGTGGGATTATGAATATTTTGGTTGTAGATGATGAAAAAGAAATTGCCGATTTAGTAGAATTGTATTTAAAAAATGAAGGCTTTCAAGTTTTTAAATTTTATAATGGTTGTGATGCTTTACGTTGTGTGGAAACACAGGATATTGATTTGGCTGTTTTAGATATCATGTTACCAGATATAGATGGCTTAAAAATTTGTTCCAAAATCAGAGAAACAAAGATTTTTCCTATTATTATGCTGACAGCTAAAGAAACTGAAATTGATAAAATAACAGGATTGACAATGGGTGCTGATGATTATGTCACAAAACCATTTCGTCCTTTAGAGCTTATGGCACGTATTAAAGCTCAGTTAAGACGCTATACAATGATGTCACCTAAAAAAGATGAATCCGTTTTGACCATTGGTGCTTTAACAATTGATAAAGATAACCATCGTTGTTTTCTAGATAATCAATTATTGTCTTTAACACCAACTGAATTTTCTATATTATGGTTATTATGTTCAAATCAGGGAAAAGTAGTCAGTGTTGATCAGATTTTTCATGATTTATGGGGAGAAAAATACTATACCAACTCAAGTAGCTCTATTATGGTTCATATTCGTCATTTAAGAGAGAAAATGAATGACTCAGCAGAAAATCCACGTTATATCCAAACGGTATGGGGAGTAGGTTATAAAATTGAATAAGGATTATACGAGAAAGTTTCAACAGGAAATTCTCAAAATACATATACTCATTACAGCCTGTTGCTTTGTTTTTATATTATTTATTTATTTTTATATGGATTATGTTTATAATGGAGCATTTATTAATTTCTTACAGGAATATTTCGGATGGGATTTTGCACACTTTGCCTTGAGAAATCAAAAAACAATTATCTTTATGATTATTATGCTGGTCATTTTATTGAATTCTATCATTGTTGAAATTTATGCTATTCAAAAAATATCACGAGTCTTTTCACAAATTAAGATTCTTTTTCAAAAAGACAATCAGAGAATTGTTTTAGATGATTCATTATATGAATTAGAAAATGACTTAAATGAACTCAAACGAGAAAGTATTGAAAATGAAAAGAAGGCAATTGATGAAGTTCAGCATAAAGTTGATATGATTGCCTATTTGGCTCATGATATTAAAACACCTTTAGCTTCAGTTATTGGTTATCTCTGTTTACTTGATGAAACACCACATTTACCAGAAGATTTACGTCATCAATATACACATATTACTTTAGAAAAAGCATATCGTTTAGAAAGACTAATTAATGAGTTTTTTGATATTGCTAAACTGAATCAGACTTATACACCTTTACATAAAGAAAAGATTCATTTGTTGTATCTTTTAGAACAAATGAAAGAAGAATTTTATCCATTAATTTCACAAAAACAACAACATATTGAAATTGATATAAATGAAGATTTATTAATCAATGTGGATGCTCAAAAAATGGCAAGAGTTTTTAATAATATTTTAAAAAATGCCTTTCATTACAGTTATGAAAAAACAACCATTTTTATTAAAGCTTATCAAGATGAGAGTTATACACATATTCTTTTTGAAAATGAAGGAGAGACAATTCCACCAGATAAAATTCAAAATATCTTTAAACAGTTCTATCGTTTAGATGAATCACGTAACTCATCAACAGGAGGATCGGGACTTGGTTTATCAATTGCTAAAACAATTGTGGAACAGCATCAGGGATTTATTAAGGCCACAAGTGCTAAGCATCATACTGTCTTTGATGTGATGCTACCTCTTCATGAACTTTAGAAAATCTTAATAATTCATTAAAAATTTTAATTGTTTTGTCCTCTATAATACAGTTATGGAGGATTTTTTATGAGAAAAAAAGTATTAGTATGTATTGCGGTATTAGTCATACCAGTTATCATTTTATTAGTCGATCATTTTTTATTAAAGGAAGATATACACTTATCTTATGGTTATGATACCTCATCTTCATGGCATGAAATTGTAGAACATCAAAGTGAGTATCCATCATCATTAATTGATTTAGCTTTAAGAAATAAAGAAACCATTCCATTTGTCGCTAATTATCCCACCAAACACACACAAGATATGGTGATGAATATTCAAAATGATTTAAAAGATAATCAAATGCCATTGTTACTACAATGGGATGAACGTTGGGGATATCGTTATTATGGTGATCAGATGATGGCTATTAATGGTTGTGGACCAACGTGTTTATCAATGGTTGTCAGTTATTTGACACAAAATGGAAGATACCATCCTTATTATATGGCACAATATAGTGAACAAAATGGTTATTACAGTCAAGATGGAACATCATGGTCTTTTATGATCAGGGGAGCACAGGCTTGTGGTGTTGATGCTAAACAGCTTTCTTTGGATGAAGATTTGATAAAAGAAGAATTAATGCAGGGACATCCTATCATTTGCAGTGTGTCTAAAGGAATCTTTACAATGACAGGACATTTTATTGTTTTGTCTGAATATAAAAATGGGAAAATTCGTGTGTTAGATCCTAATAGTCAAAAAAAGAGTCATTATTATTCTTTTGATGAATTTTCTAATCAAATCAGAAATTTATGGGTTTACAGTAGGAATAGTTTTTGACTATTCTCTTTTTGTATTATAAAATAGACAAAAAATGGAGGTGCAAAAGTATGAAAATTTCAGAAATATTAAAAAAGAAAGCGACTATTTCTTTTGAAGTTTTTCCGCCTAAAAATAAAGAAGGAGATATTTCTTCTATTTATTATACAATTGAGGAGTTATCTCAATTAAATCCTGATTTTATCAGTGTGACTTATGGTGCAGGAGGATCAACGAAAGGAAAAACAGTAGAGATTGCTTCAACAATTAAAAATCAATATAACATTGAAGCAGTTGCTCATTTAACATGTATATCTTCAACAGAATCAGAAATTTTAGATATCTGTCAACAGTTAAAAGACAATCATATTGAAAATATATTATCTTTACGTGGTGATTATCCTCAGGATGGTTTACAACATGAATTATCTTTTCATTATGCAAAAGAATTAAATACTTTTATTTCACAACATTTTCCTGGTGACTTTTGTTTGTCTGGAGCCTGTTATCCTGAAGTGCATCAGGAAGCCAGTTGTCTGGAAGATGATTTAAAAGCTTTAAAAGAAAAGGTAGATGCTGGAGCACAGTATTTAATTACTCAAATCTTTTTTGACAATCATTATTATTATCGTTTAGTCAAGGAAGCAAGAAAAAGAGGTATCAATGTACCTATTTTAGCTGGAATTATGCCTGTGACACATTCTAAATCATTACTGAGAACGGCAAAACTTTGTGGCTGTTCGATTCCATATGAATTATCAACGATGATTGAATCTTATTATCATTATCCTGAAGCTATGAAAGAAATTGGAATCAACTATGCGACTCATCAGATTATTGATCTGATTACAAATGGCGTGGATGGAATTCATATTTATACAATGAATAAACCAGAAATCGCTAAAGCAATCTTCCAAAGTATTCCAACTGTTTTAAAAGAGTTGAATCATGAATAAAAAAATCATTAGACACTATCTCAATGCGCAAACAATCATGGATGAACAGACTGAAAAATGCATAGATGTATGTATTGAGGAAGTCAAGCAATATGCTCAATTCAAAGCTGTTTACCAGCAGTTTCATCTTTCTCATCAGCCACTTATGATCAAAGAGATTCATTTTCCATTAGAATCACAGGATTTAGAATTTTATTTCAAAGATTGCCAGGAATGCATTGTGATAGCCTGTACATTAGGGCTTTCTATTGATCGTCAGATGAAATATTATGAACATATGGATATGGCAAAAGCAGTTGTGTTTGATGCTGTGAGTAATGCTTATTTAGAAGAGTGCTGTGATCAATATGAACAGTCACTCCATTTACCTCATCATACTTTTCGTTTTGCGCCTGGTTATGGAGATATCCCATTGGATTGGAATCAGATTTTTGCTTCCATTTTGCAGATCAATAAAAAGCTAGGTGTCAGTTTAAATCCATCTGGTTTATTAATTCCCATGAAATCAATGATTGGACTTATTGGAATAGGCAAGGATGTAAAAAAAACATGTTTATCATGTATTCGCAAAGATGATTGTGAGTTGAGGAAAGGGGGACAACGATGTTACGTGAAAGATTAAAAAAAGATTTATTGATTTTTGATGGAGCTATGGGGTCAATGCTCCAACAACATGGATTGAAAGTAGGAGAAATTCCCGAGGTTTATAATATAGAACATCCAGATATTATTGTAGATATTCATAAACAATATTTGAAAGCTGGAGCCAATTTTATCACAACGAATACTTTTGGATGTAATCCTATCAAGATGAAAGAGAGTGGATATTGTTATTGTGATTTATTAAAGGCAGCCATCCAAAATGCCAAACAGGCTAGAGATGAAGTCAATCCTGATGCATATATTGCCTTGGATATTGGGCCCATTGGCCAGTTGTTAGAGCCTTCTGGAACATTAACATTTGATGAAGCCTATGAAATCATCGCTTCACAAATCCTCATCGCAAAAGATGATGTTGATGTTGTTTTATTAGAAACAATGACGGATTTATATGAAGTCAAAGCAGGTATTCTAGCTGTCAAAGAAAATAGTGATTTACCTGTATTTGTGACAATGACTTTTGAAAGTAATCAGCGTACGTTGACGGGAACAGATCCTTTGACTTTTGTGAATGTTGTAGAAGGATTAAAAGTCGATGCGTTAGGTGTCAATTGCTCATTAGGTCCTGTTGAACTTCAGCCGATAGTCCATACAATATTAAAATATGCTTCTGTTCCTGTCATTGTCCAACCCAATGCGGGATTGCCATGTCTGCATCATGGTGAGACTTGTTATCCAATGAGCAGTGAAGAATTTGTTGAGGCTATGCAATCTTACATCCAGCAAGGTGTCAATATTGTTGGAGGATGTTGTGGCACAACACCAGAGTTTATCGCTGGTTTAAAACAGCAATTACCTGCTCATAGCTATCCTCGTCAAAGAAAAGCTTATACGGCTGTTTCCAGTGCACATCAAACAGTTATTTTTGATGGTGATGTCATTGTTTGTGGCGAAAGATTGAATCCAACAGGAAAGAAAAAATTAAAAGCTGCTCTTCAAGAAGAACGCTATGAAGAATATGTCAAAGAAGCTATTCAACAACAAATGGCAGGGGCTCAGGTTTTAGATGTCAATGTAGGATTACCTGGTATTGATGAAACAAAAGTCATGGTGAATATCATAAAGATGTTGCAGGAAGTTGTGAATTTACCTTTACAGATTGATTCATCATCACCGGAAGTCATTGAAAAAGCTTGTCGTTATTACAATGGAAAACCATTGATTAATTCAGTTAATGGAAAAGAAGAAGTCATGGAGGCTATTTTTCCAATTGTAGAAAAATATGGTGGTGTTGTTATAGGACTGACATTAAAAGATGGCATTCCTTTATATGCTCAAGAACGCTATGAATTAGCCAAAGCTATCATTGAAAAAGCAAAAACGTATCATATTGATAAAAAGGATATCATCATAGATTGTTTAACATTAACAGCATCGGCTCAACAAAAAGAAGTTCAAGAAACCCTCAAAGCACTCACAATGGTTAAAAATGAGTTATCAGTTTATACAACATTAGGTGTATCCAATGTATCTTTTGGTTTACCGAATCGTCCTTTATTGAACCGTACCTTTTTAACTTTAGCTTTACAGGCGGGATTAGATTTGCCTATTATCAATCCATTAGATCAACAATTAATGGATACCATTGATGCTTATCGTGTTTTGACTTATCAAGATCAGGATGCAGCACAGTATATTCAACATCAATCCAACCAAGTAGAACAGTCTGCTGTTAAAACATCATCAGCCTTATCTTTGTTTGATATTATTGTTCATGGATTCAAAGATGAAGTCAAAGCCAAAACTGAGGAATTATTACAGACACAAAATGCTATGGAGATTATTAATCAGACGATTATACCTGCTTTAAATCAGGTGGGAAAAGATTATGAAACAAATCGTATTTTTTTACCTCAGCTGATACAATCAGCTGAAACAACAAAATTAGCTTTTGAAGTTGTCAAAGCAACATTTTCAAAACAAGAGTCTTCAAAAGCAACCGTTTTAATGTGTACTGTAGAAGGAGATATCCACGATATAGGAAAAAATATTGTCAAAGTCATTTTAGAAAGTTATGGTTATGAAGTCATTGATTTAGGAAAAGATGTGAAAATGGAAAGGGTTGTAGAAGCCTATCAGCAATATCATCCTCAGGCTATTGGATTAAGTGCTCTTATGACAACAACAGTTGTTAATATGCAAAAGACGATTCAGGCTTTAAAAGCAGTGAACTGTCAATGTCCAATCTGGGTTGGTGGAGCTGTATTGACAAGTGAAATCGCTAGGGAAATTGGAGCTGATTATTATTGCGAAGATGCGATGGCATCAGTTCATTTATTACAGGATATTTTATAGGAGGCATTATATGGCATTAAAAGTGAAAATGAATACAATGGACTTGGATGATCTAGATACAGATATTCCATTGTTTGCGACAATTGAAGATGAGGAAAATGATCTTCAGGTTGATGAAAATACAACAATGAAAATTCAAATTAAAGTCAAAGAAGAACAGTAAATGGCTACTGTTCTTCTTTTTCTAATAATTCTAACCAACGTATACTCTTTGTTTCAATTTCATTTTCTAATGCATTGCGTTGATTGGAAAGTTTTTGAATATCATGAAAGTCTGTAACTTGATTTAATTGTTCATCTAACTGTTGAAGTTTTTGTTCAAGTGCAGGAATATCAGCTTCTAAGCTTTCTAATTCCTTTTTTTCAAGATAAGTCAGTCTGACTTTACGTTCTCTCATGGGTTTTTTAGTACTGGATTTGGGTTTATTTGAAGATGTTTGATTTGAAGTGATGATATAATCACTATAACCTCCATTATGAACTTGGATTTGTTGATGCGAAAATACAAATAGCGTGTCACAAAGACGATCTAGAAAATAGCGATCATGTGAAACTGTGATAATAATTCCCTGAAAGCTATCTAAATAGTCTTCTAAAATCTGTAAAGTTGTAATATCTAAATCATTTGTAGGTTCATCCAATAATAAAACATTAGGAGCACCCATCAAAACTTTTAAAAGATATAAACGTCTTTTTTCGCCACCAGACAGTCTACCTATAGGGGTATATTGAAGTTCTTTATCAAAAAGAAACTTTTCACACATCTGTTTCGCTGAAAATTCACCTTGACGGGTTTTCAAATAACGTGCTTCTTCTTGAATATAGTCAATGACTCTTTGATTGTCATCCATATCTTCGTGACCCTGTTTAAAATATCCTATACGAATGGTTTCACCGTATTCTACTTCACCACTTGTGGGTTGAATTTGTCCAGCAATAATATGAAGTAAAGTCGATTTACCAGAACCATTGATACCGACAATTCCTACACGTTCATTTCTTTGAAAGAGATAATCAAAAGGTTGAAATAAAAGATGATCAAAACGATGAGAAATACCATGTAGTTCAATTGTTTTTTGTCCTAATCTTGAAGCAGTATCAATCATTTCCAGATTTTGTGTGACAGGTAAGTCAGCTTGCTGACTTAAAGCTTCATATCTTTGTAAACGTCCTTTGTTTTTGGTTGTACGGGCCTGGACACCAGCACGAACCCATTCTAATTCTTTTTTAAGAAACTGTTTTCTTTTGTGTTGAGCATTTTGTAGACTCTCTTCACGCTTAGCTTTTTGTTCGAGATAAAGTGAATAATTGGCTTCATAAGTATATAATTGACCATGTTCCAATTCAAGCATACGATGTGTGATACGTTCTAAAAAATAACGATCATGTGTAATCATGACAAGAGCTCTATTGAATTTTGTGAGATATTTTTCAAGATATTCAATCATTTCATGATCTAAATGATTGGTTGGTTCGTCTAACAATAATAAATCACAAGGCTTGATCAGTGCAATAGCCAAAGCGACACGTTTTTTTTGACCACCAGATAACTGATTGATTGGCTGTGAGTGATTGATAATTTGAAAACGATTTAAGATAGATTTGATTTCATATTCTGCCACATCATGACCCACATCTTCATAGACCTGTTCTAAAACGGTATTTTGAGGTTGGAAAGATGGGATTTGAGGTAAATAATTGATACGAATATCTTTCTTTTTGATAATTTCTCCCTTATAATCTTCTTGACCAGCTAATATTTTTAAAAGCGTAGATTTTCCAGTTCCATTTAAACCAATAAGACCAATTTTATCACGTTCATGAATGGAAAAGGAAATATCTTTTGCGATACATTTTAAATTGTTATATTTACTTAGATGTGATACACTCATTAACATATTGAATTTCTCCTTTATTGTTCTATTGTACCATGACTTTTTGTTTTGTAAATACATGTAAGGGAAGTGATAGATTGAAAAGATTATTACTCGTTTTCATTGTTTTTATGATTCTGTTAACGCCAGTGGGCGCACGAGCTGGTGGTGGCAGCAGTAGTGGCGGTGGTGGTGGAGGCAGCAGCCATACGTCGTCGCATCGTTCTAGACGTTCAAGTGGAAATGGATCACCCATAGCAGGTGTGATAGGGATAGGAGCCTGTATGGGAATGATTGTCTACTGGAAAAGAAAAAAAGCCAGACACATGCATCAAGAAATTAAAGATGATTTATCTTTCGCTTATCAGCAGGATGATTTCTGGAATGAAAAAGTCTTAAAGAAGAAAGTTAAAGAAAAATATTTGATTATACAAGAAGCCTGGTCTAAGCAGGATTTAGAAACATTGAAAAAGCATTTAAGTGAATCATTATATGAACAATGGAAACTCAAAATAGAGTGGCAACAATATCAACAACAATATAATCAATTAGATCATATTCAATTATTGAAAGTCATACTGGTTGATTTACATGATGCAATTGATAATCAGCAGGACTTCTTTTGGGTTTATATAGAAGGCAAGATGAATGATTTAATGATAGAAAAACAAGAAGTGATTGCATCGAATCATGAGTGCTTTGTAGAATATTGGAAATTTGTGCGCCATGGAAATGACTTTTTATTAGATGAAATTAAACAACAGGATGAGGTTGAATCATGATCAGGGGTCTTTTTCGATGTCTGTTATGGATATTGCAGAAAGTCGGTCATCTCATTGGTTGTATCATCGGCTTTGTTTTTGGCTGGATTCCACGTTTAAAAAAGCATATGAGTGGTGAAGAATTTGAAGAATATGTCTATGAAATACTTAAACGTATTGGATATAAACATATACGATTGACGCAAAAGAGTGGTGATTATGGGGTTGATATTTTAGCAACCTATAAAGGCATTCACTATGCTTTTCAATGTAAATATTATAGTAAACCAGTTGGAGTGAGTGCCGTTCAACAGGCTTATAGTGGTTGTGAATATTATGACTATGATGAAGCTGTTGTTGTTACAAATCAGACTTTTACACGACAGGCCCATGCTCTGGCAATGCGTAATGGCGTCATTTTATGGGATGGTGAAAAACTCAATCAGATGCGTCGTTTAGCCAATCGACATGCATTATTTTATCGTTTTCATCACCAAAAAATGCCACATCCATATGAAGATGTTTTACAAGTTATTTTGGAAGCTGGGTATGCTTCAACAGATTTGCTTTATCAGCATTTAAATATGAATATATCACGTATTGATTATATTTTGGATGATTTAGAGTTTTATGATATTGTTTCGAGTGAAGATGATTATGGAATCAGGGAAGTGTATATATCTTCTTTAGAAGAAGGATTAAAATTACTGGAAAGAAGTCATATTTAAAATAAACTATGTTATAATAAAGAAAATATGGAGGGATAAAATGTATAAAGAAGTTTCAAAACAGTTGATGTCTTTTATTCAACAAAGTCCAACAGCATTTCATGCAGTGGATACAATGAAAAAGATTTTAAATCAAAATGGTTATCAGGAATTATCAGAAAGCCAGAAATGGACAATACAATTAGGTGGAAAATATTATGTAACACGTAATCAGTCAAGTTTGATTGCTTTTCATGTTGGTCAACATTTAGAAAATTATAATTTTCATATTGTGGCTTCACATAGTGATTCACCAACTTTTAAGTTAAAAGAAAATGCTGAAGTGGAAATCAAAAATCATTATGTATCTTTAAATACAGAAGGATATGGTGGGATGATTTGTGCTTCATGGCTTGATAGACCTTTATCAATTGCAGGTCGTGTTATGGTTAAAGACAACAATACATATCAGACACGTTTACTATGTTTTGATCAGGATCTCGTATTGATTCCAAATGTCGCCATTCATATGAATCGCAGTGTGAATGATGGTTATGCCTATAATAAACAAATTGATATGTTACCATTGATTGGAGGACAGGCATATCAATCTGGTGATTTGAAAAAAATGATAGCCAAAGAATTGCAGGTGGATGTTGAAGATATTTATGGCAGTGATTTATATTTATATAATCGTATGCAACCTACAATCTGGGGAGCGCATGATGAATTTATTTCATCACCGAGATTGGATGATTTACAGTGTGCCTATACATCTTTACAAGGTTTCTTAAAAGGGCATCATTCGCAAACAATTCAAGTCTTTGCCTGCTTCGATAATGAAGAAGTAGGTTCATCTACAAAACAAGGAGCAGCATCTACATTTTTATATGATACTTTATACCGTATTCATCATCATTTATTTCAAGATGATGAAGATTTCTATCGTGCAGTCGCTTCTAGTTTTATGTTGAGTGGGGATAATGCCCATGCGGTTCATCCTAATCACCCAGAAAAAACAGATCAGCAAAATGGTGTTTATATGAACCAGGGGATTGTGGTGAAATCACATGCTGGACAAAAGTATACAAGCGATGCTTTGAGTATAGCTGTATTGAAAGATTTATGTGAAAAAGCTGGCGTTCCACTTCAATTCTTTGCGAATAGATCGGATATGTTAGGTGGAAGCACACTAGGAAATATTGCCATGTCTCAGGTGTCAATGAATTGTGTAGATATTGGCTTAGCCCAGCTTGCCATGCATTCATCTTATGAAACAGCAGGAATCAAAGATTCATATGATATGATTAAAGTTATGGAGGAATTTTATAATAGCCATATTCAAGTCGTTAAGGATGGATATGTCATTGTAGACAAGGAGGGATAAAATGTTAAGTCGTTTATGGAAGTTTGTGATATATTCGATTTTTTCACTTTTTCTTGTAACATGTTTGTCTTCTATATTATCATTAGAAAAACAACAGAAAATCTTGCATATGCCTTTTGATAAAACTAACGAAAATAAAAAAAGTTCATAACGAACTTTTAAGAATTTTGATTGATTATCATGATAGAAATTTGATGAAGATATACGTATATTGTATCGTTTTAAGAATCCTACTTTTTGTAGGATTTTTTATTTGATGTCTATTTTTTGAATGATAATGAGCGAGATTGGAATGAAGATACAAATATAAATAATAATACAACAAATATCAATGATATCAAAAGAAATAGTTGTGTGTGAGAATAGGTGAAATATGATTTGGTCGGCTAGGAAAAAATAAATATATGAAAGAAAAAGAAAGACTATCAGTTGAAAAAATCTTTTAAGAAAATGTTTCATAGAAATCCCTCCTTATAAGTTTATCATAACAGAAGGGAACGAAAAAAGATATGAATTTCTCCATATCTTTAATAATAACATACAACAGGTATGTTGACGCTTAATTGACTATACAATGATGCAGCTACATCAAGTGGAAGATTGATACAACCATGTGAACCATATGTTTTATAACGATCGCCACCAAAGGCAGATTGCCATGTTGCATCATGTAAACCAATACCACCATTAAATGCCATCCAATAAGCAACAGGTGTTTCATATTCTGGTTTACCATCTTCTTGAATTTCACCGATTAATGTACGATTACGTTGCATAAAATAAATGTAATAAGTACCACCAGGTGTTCTCTTGTCTGGATCACTTGGTAATCCAGAAACAATGTCTGATTGTAAAACAACATTCCCATTTTTTACAAACCACATATGTTGACCTGTTAAATCAATTTCTACAAAAGTATGGCCTATTCCTCCATTGCTGTAAGATGCCTGTACACCTGTCACAACTGGAGTTCTTGTTTCTTTTTTATGTGCTTTAATATCAGCAAGTAACCCAGTCACTTCTTTACTTTGATTTAATTTATAACCATAATTACCACCAGAAACCGTTCTTGTGCCATTAGCACCAGTAAATGTTTTAGCTTTTCCGATAATATTGATTTGAGGTGCTAAAGTTTCTTTGACAAATTTTGTAGCTTGTTTCTGAAACTCTTCTTCATCGTAATAATAATTTCCTTTTTCATCAATAGATAACCATTGAATTAAATCATTTCCATCTAAAACAACTTGACCAGATGTTGTTTGATAAGTAATTTTAGCATCACAATATTCCTTAGCTAGTTTTTGTAAATTTGTAATTGTTTCATCTTGTGATGTCAATTGTGGTTCTTTATAAATATGTTGCTCTTTTAAGTTAATAGAATCCTGACGTGTTTGAAAAGCTTTTTCTACAGCATTAATCAATTGATCATTTTGAATTGTTGTCCCAAAAACTTCTGGTGTAATCACAAACTCGTCATCTTTATATTCTACCTTGGCATCGACTGGAGCAATTTGTTTATCTTTGACATGCTGTAAAGAATTAACAGCTTCTTCTAATTGCTTTTGATCTGTGATCAATAAATCATTTAATTGAATCTCTGTAGATTGAAAGAAATGTGTAAACCATAGAAAATAATTTTGTTGATCTAATGTCTTTTGAATACTGTTGTTTTGATTAAAAGAAATTCCACTATCAGTTTGTTTTAAAGTTTCTTTTTCTCCATCAACAAATGTCAATGATAAAGTTTGATTTGTTAAAGCTTTTTCAAGTGTTGAACTTGCATCCTCATACGTGAAACCTGAAACATCAATATCGTTAATTGTCGTATGACTCATAAAACGATTATGATAATAGAAACATCCAAAAAGATAAACAACAATAATCAAAGCACCTAAGATAAGTGCTGCTTTTAATACATGATCTTTTTTTATGCGAATCTTTTTTCTTGGCTCTCTTTCTTGTGTTTTCGTTTCCTCCATATATATACCCCTTATATTTATAGCTTCATTTAGAAGTATAGGTACTTTTCAGATAAAAGTCAAGTTATCCGACATTTTATGTAATTGAAATCAGTATTTTTTATGAATGATGTTGATTGATTTTTCATCTAAGAAAAGATATGAGAAAAAATCGTCATCATTATGATGACACAAATGAAAATATTTGACATTATTGACACTTGTTTGAAAATAAGTTTTTTAACATATGCAATCGTATCAAGGATGGTTATAAATCATAGGGATTGTTTCGATTTCGACAATATATTTATAGAAGATAAAATGATAACATAGAATAGAAAATGATATGAAAGAAGCCAATTTGAATATTTGAAAGTCTATGATCAATGAAATATACAAAAAAGAATCATGGAAATGTTGCATATGATTTGAAAAATTTGTATTTTTGGGTATACTGAAAGCGGAAGGTGATAAATATGGTTAATATGCAAAAAGTTGCAGTGATTGGATGTGGGTTTGTAGGAGCTACATCTGCATTTAGTTTGATTCAGACGGGTTTATTTTCAGAAATGGTATTAATAGATGCAAATGCCAAAAAAGCTGAAGGAGAAGCGATGGATTTAAGTCATGGGAGTGCTTATTTAACACCTATGAATATCTATGCCGGAACTTATGATGATATTGTAGATGCAGGAATTATTGTCATTACAGCAGGTGCGAATCAAAAACCTGATGAAACAAGATTAGACTTAGTTAAGAAAAATGTTCAAATTTTTAAGAGCATTATTCCAGAAATTAAAAAAAGAAATTGTGAAGGTATTTTATTGATTGTTTCTAATCCTGTTGATATTTTGACAGAAGTTGCTTTGAAATTATCAGGATTCCCATCAAATCGAGTTATTGGCTCAGGAACTGTTCTTGATACAGCAAGATTAAAATATGTTTTAGGTAAACATTTACAGGTTGATCCTCGTGATATTCATGCTTATATTATTGGAGAACATGGTGACAGTGAATTGGTTGTATGGTCTGGTGCGCAGGTTGCTGGTATTCATATTAATCATTTCTGTGAATTACGTGGTCACTTTAATCATGAAGAAGCCATGGAAAGATTGGCTCAGGAAGTTCGTGATAGTGCTTATGAAATCATTGAAAGAAAAGGAGCAACTTACTATGGTGTAGCAGTTGCGGTAAAACGTATTGCGACAGCGATTGTAAAAGATGAACATGCTGTATTACCTGTTTCTAGCTTGATGCAGGGAGAATTTGGTTTGAATGATTTATGTTTAAGTATTCCAACTGTTATTGGACAAAATGGTGTTGAAAAAGTTGTTGATATTTATTTGAATAATGATGAAAATGATAAATTACAATCAAGTGCCAGAGCTTTAAAAGAAGTATTGGATGATTTGGATTTATAAGAAGAAAGCATTTATAGAGTGAAGTCTATAAATGCTTTTTTGATATTTTCATAGCAGCGATTTCGTTGGCTTTTTGTAAAGCGTGAAACCAGGAATAGCCTAGCATACGATAAGCCATGACACTACCTATATGACTATCACCAGCCCCGTTGGTATTATAAACGCTCACTGGAATGGCAGGAATATGAAAGTTTTCCTGTTGATTATAGAAATAACATCCATCTTTTCCAAGGGTAACGATTACAGGTTGATGTGTTTGCTGATATAAATATTGGCAGGCTTGTTCAAGCGTAGTTTGTTGTGTATATGTCAGGATTTCCTGCTTGTTTAAATGAATGATGGGATGGAGTGAAAGAATGTTTTGAAAAGATTGTTTGGGTATGTCCATCAAACGTGGACCAGGTGCAAAATAGATGCTTAGATGATCATGATTTTTTAAAAAATGATAAATCACTTCATGAGTATCTTCTTCGATTTCTAATCCACAAAGATAGACACATTGATATTGTTTCATATCCAATTGTTGAAACCATTCTTTTTGATAAAAATATTCAGCACCATGCTCACAAAGAAAAGTTCTTTCGCCCTGTTGATCTATAATACAATAACAACATCCATTCTTTTGACTGGTTTCAATAAGTATAGGAATCTGATTTTTTTGAAAATGGGTTTTCACAAATTCTCCATAGATACCTTTACCAATAGGTGAAAAGAGGGTATAAGGAAGTTTGGTCTGTCTGAAAATAGAGGCCACATTCCAGGCACAGCCACCCATGGCCATGTTTTGACTGATTATATTTTCATCACCACTTAGTTGAGGGAGCTGTTTAACATAAATATGAACATCACAAACACTTGAACCAATAATTAATGCTGATTTCATGATAAGTATCCTTTCTTTTTGATTTTTTATAATGACATTATATCAGATAAGTCTATGTTTAGAAATGTTTTAGTGCTATAATGAAACAATAATGGGAGGGGTTATATGGATGATACAAATATGATGAGTGAGGGGTCTATTGCTAAAAAGATTATTTATTTTGCGATTCCTTTGTTTTTAGGTAATTTATTTCAACAATTATATAATACTGCTGATTCTTTGATTGTTGGAAATTTTTTAGGATCAAGTGCTCTTGCTGCTGTAGCGTCTTCAGGTAACTTGATTTTTTTACTGGTTGGTTTCTTTAATGGGATTTCTGTGGGAGCTGGCGTTGTGATTGCACGTTTTTTTGGGGCTCATGATCATAGACGTGTGCATTTATCTATTCATACAACTGTTGCTTTAGGAATTGTATGTGGCATTGTTTTAACGATTTTAGGTGTTGTATTTGCACCTAAGATTTTAATTTTGATGGGAACACCCCAGGATGTTTTACCCAATTCTATTATTTACTTTAGAGTCTATTTTATGGGGTCATTGGCTTTTGTGCTTTACAATGCTTTTACAGGAATCTTACAGGCTTTAGGTGATAGTAAACATCCATTATATTACTTGATTATATCTTCAGTTATTAATGTTGTTTTAGATGTTGTTTTTATTACTGTCTTTGATATGGGAGTAGGAGGGGCCGCTTTAGCTACGATTATTTCACAAATTGTCAGTGCTGTTTTATGCTTTGTGCATTTAATCAAATTACCTGCATATCCATTAAAAGTCCAACAAATTCGATTTGATTTACCAATGCTGAAACTGGTTATTCAAAATGGATTGCCTGCAGGAATTCAAAATTCAATTATAGCTTTAGCCAATGTTGTTGTCCAAAGCTATATCAATAGTTTTGGACAGATGGCTGTGGCAGGATGTGGGGCTTATTCAAAAATTGAGGGCTTTGGATTTTTACCTATTACATGTTTTGCCTTAGCAATGACAACTTTTGTTTCACAGAATATTGGAGCAAAGAAATATGATCGTGTCAAAAAAGGAACGCGTTTTGGTATTATCTGTTCATTGGTCTTGGCGCAAATTATAGGGATGATCATTTTTATAGGAGCCCCATTTTTGATTGGCTTATTTGATTCAACTCAAGATGTTATAAGCTATGGAACAATGCAAGCTAGAACCGTGACTTTATTTTATTTCTTATTAGCTTTTTCACACTGTATTGCAGGTATTTTAAGAGGAGCAGGAAAATCAATGATTCCCATGATTGTGATGATGATTTTTTGGTGTGTCGTGCGTGTTTTATACATCAGTATTGCTTTGCATCTGGTTCATGATATTCATCTTGTTTTTTGGGCATATCCAATCACTTGGGCATGCAGTTCTATTGTTTTTTTATGGTTTTATCTGTTTTCTTCGTGGTTACCACGATTGGAAAAAGACAGTTTATGAAAATTTGTTAAAATATGGAAAAATAGTGATAAGTGGCGAAAATAAGCCACTTTTTTTGTGCAAAAAATCAAAAAATAAAGCATGTTTTTTCTATACATAAGGGTATAAATAGTATATAATAGTGGTATGAAGTGTTAAAATATGTATAGAAATGTATAAAAGTGGGTGATTTTGAAGTGTTCATTGGGGAATATAGACATAATATTGATACAAAAGGACGATTAAGCATTCCTGCCAAAATGCGTCTTGAATGTGGTGAAAAAGTCTATGTGACTCGTGGGAATGAAGGCTGCCTGGCTATTTATACAGTTGAAGGCTGGGAAAACTATTATCAATCACTCATGACACTTCCTAAAAGAAAAGCCGAAGTGAGAACTTTTATACGTTTGGTGACTTCAAGAGCGACAGATTGTGAATTTGATAAATTGGGTCGTATCAATATTCCACTTGTTTTAAGAAAAGAAGGAAATCTGCAAAAAGAATGTGTCATCGTCGGAGCGGGTGATCATATTGAATTATGGAATAGTGAAACATGGGATCATTTCTATGATGACAATATGGATCATTTCGATGAGATTTCAGAAAATATAGATGATTTAGATTAGGAGGATGTTATGTTTCATCATGTCAGTGTTTTATTAAAGGAAACAATTGATGGTTTAAATATAAAAGAAGATGGCATTTATGTAGATTGTACACTGGGTGGTGGTGGACATAGTCAGGAAATTTTAAAACGTTTAACAACGGGTCATCTCTATTGTTTTGATCAAGATCAACATGCGATAGAAGCAGCCAGACAGCGTCTAGCTCAAATTTCTGATCATTTTACAATTATTTATTCTAATTTTAAAAATTTGAAAGCTGAGCTTGCAAAACGTGGCGTAGAACATGTGGATGGAATTGTGTTTGATTTAGGTGTTTCTTCACCTCAGTTTGATGATGGTGAACGTGGCTTTAGTTACAATTACGATGCCAAACTGGATATGCGTATGGATCAGAATCAAAAATTAACTGCATACGATATCGTCAATTCTTATAGTTATCAGGATATTGTCACAATTCTGTATAAATTTTCTGAAGAAAAATTTGCCAAACAAATTGCCAGAGCGATTGAACGTCATCGTGAAATCAAGCCTATTGAAACAACATTTGAACTGGTGGATATTATTAAAGAAGCGATTCCAGCTCCGGCCAGAAGAAAAGGTGGACATCCAGCGAAGCGTACATTTCAGGCTTTACGTATTGCGGTTAATGATGAATTAAATGTTTTTGATATCGCTTTAAATGATGCTTTAAAAATATTGAATGTTCATGGCCGTATTGCAGTCATTACATTTCATTCTTTGGAAGATAAGATATGTAAATATACTTTTCAGGAAGTGACAAAACAACCAGAACTTCCTAGGGGAATGCCAATTGTTCCTGAATATTTGAAACCAAAGTTTCAAAAAATCACAAAAAAACCAATTGTGGCGAGTGATGAAGAATTATTAGAGAATCATCGCTCTCATTCAGCAAAATTAAGAATTATAGAAAGGATATATGAGGATGAAGAATAAGAGAAAAGAAACAAGATTTTTAAGATTTTCAAAACGTTTATTAGTGATGAGTTTTATTGTTTTTGTTGTAGGGATTGTTGCATTAAATTCTTATGAATCAACAATTAATGTAGCATGTAATCAGTTGGAAAAGGATATTAAGACAATTGAATCAGATATTGATGGATTAGATATGAAAAAATTAGAGTTAGCTTCTTTTTCTCGTATTGAATCTGTTGCTGAAGCGAAGGGATATACATATAAACAAAATACTGCCACAGCTGCTGTTGTAGGAGTTCCTGAAGAATAATGGCTTTGAAGAAAAATAATAATCAAAGTGCTAAAATTATATATTGTATTATTATTGCAGTCATTGTTTGTATGGTACTTAATGTCATTTACTTGGGAGCTACTGGGAAACATTTGATCAGTGGAAATGATATTGAAGGTTATGCTAAAGATCGTGGTGAAAGTAAAACAGAGATTTTGCCTGCTAAACGTGGGACAATCTATTCAAGTGATAATGAAGTTATTGCCAGTGACATGAAAACATATAAGCTTTATGCGATTTTATCTAAGACACATTTAACGCTTGATAAACAGCCAGATTATGTTGTTGATAAAGAAAAAACTGCCAAAGAATTATCACCTATTATTGGAATGGATGAAGAAGATATTTTAAACCGATTGAGTAAAGATACTTATCAGGTAGAGTTTGGAAGTTATGGAAACAATCTGTCATCTCTTGTAAAAGATCAGATTGATGCCCTTAATTTACCTGGTTTAGAATTTGAAGAAATCACAACACGAAATTATCGTTATGGTGATTTTGCATCCTATGAAGTTGGATATGCACAAGCAGTTACAGAAGAAATTAAAGGAAAGACAGTTCAGAATATAGTTGGACAAATGGGGATTGAGAAGGCATTTGATGAAGAATTGTCTGGAGAAGATGGAGAAAGAACTTATTTAGCTGACAATAATAATAATGTCTTGCCAAATGGAATTTTGAGTGAGACTGCACCTGTTGCGGGAAATGATGTTTATTTAACGATTGATAGTGATGTGCAGACGGAATTAGATATGCAGATGGAGAAAATGGTAAAAGAATTAAAGCCAGAAAAAGCAACCTGTGGTATTATGGATGCAAAAACTGGAAAGTTATTGGCTATTTCTAACTATCCATCATTTGATCCAAATGAACGTGATATTGATAATTATGTTGATTTATTTTTTAATGAACCTGTTGAACCTGGTTCAGTCTTTAAATCATTTGTTTATGGAAATGCGATTAATGATCATAAATTGGATGTGAATGATACTTATCAATCAGGAAAGTATTACTATAAAGTCAATGGAAAAACAGTTGCGATACTCAAGGACCATAATAAAGGAGAAGGTTGGGGAACAATCAGTTATAAACAAGGATTTTATTATTCAAGTAATACGGGAATCTGTCACATTTTAAGTGAAAAAACAGATAAAGAATCCTTGCTTCAGGATTATGAAGATTTAGGTTTCTTTAAAGAAAGTAACATAGATGGTTTAGAATCTGCCGCAGGTTTTGCTGGATATAAACGTGAAGGAGAAAGAACGTTAGAGTATTTGACAACCGGATATGGACAAGGATCAACATTTACAGGTTTGCAGTTAATACGTGCCTATAGTGCATTTGCGAATGATGGAAAAATGGTAGAACCTTACATTGTGGAAAAAGTTGTCAACAGTGATACAAAAGAAGCTCTATATCAGGCAAAAACACAGTACTCTAAACAAATATATTCTACTGATACTGTCAAACAGGTCAGAGATTTATTGAAAGGTGTTATTAATATAGAAGGAAGTACAGGATATAATTATCGTATGGATGATGTGAATTTGATTGGGAAAACTGGAACAGGACAGGTAGCATCCAAATCAGGTGGTTATCGTAGTGGTTTCTATACAAACAGTTTTGTCGGTATGGCTCCATATGATGATCCACAGGTCATTATAGTGATGTGGTATCAGGGAAGTTCTGCAAGTACTGTAGAATCTGCCAAAGTTGTTCAGGCTGGTATTCGTGCGGCTTTAAATAAATTAAATGAACAACCATCACAAGTTGTAGAAACATCTACATTTGTTTTAGATAATTATACAAATCAAAGTGTTGATTATGCAAAAGACGTTTTATCTAATCATCAATTATCTTCACTTGTTGTAGGAGATGGAAATGTCATTGTTGATCAATATCCAAAAGCACAGACTGAAGTGTCTTCCAAATCAAGGGTATTCTTACAAACCAATGGAACCAATATTACCATGCCATCTATGACAGGATGGTCGCGTAAAGAGGCGGAAGCTTTTGGTACCATGGCTAATGTAGAAATAGAATTCAAAGGTGTAGGTTCGATTTATGAACAAAGTGTATCGAAAGGTACGAAGCTAAAAGCTAATCAAAAAATTACAGTGACGGCAAAATAGGGGCTGAATTCAGTCCCTATTTTCATATTTTCAATATCATAAACATACAATATGTTGGTGATGTGACATGGTTTTTTCTAAAATGATACAGAAGATCAAATGGGTCAATATGGTCATGACCATTATTATTGTTTGTATTGTGATTCGTCTTGGCTATAGTCAGTTTATTGCTTATCAGGAATTGAGTTTAAAAGCAACAGAATCATGGCAACGTAGTTTTCCATTGGAAGCATCACGTGGAAAAATATATGACAGTCAGCATGTGACTTTGGTTGATAATCTCACAACATCTTCGTTGATTGTTGTTCCAAGTCAAATCAAAGATCCTATCCATACTGCCTATCAACTCGCTCAAATTCTAGAATGTGATGAAAAGACATTATTGGATAAAATACAAAAGAAAGTTTCAGTAGAAAGAATTCAGCCAGAAGGGCGACAACTAGATGAAAATAAAGCGTATAGTATTGATCGTTTAAAATTACCAGGGGTCTATCTTGTTCAAGATACTTTGCGTTATTATCCATTTCAAAATTATTTAGCTCAAACTTTAGGATTTGTAGGTATTGATAATCAAGGATTAGTTGGTCTAGAGCTCCAATATGATGATTATCTTTCTGGAGTCAATGGAAGCATTCATTATTATATGAATGCCAAAGGACAAAATTTAAACATTTATCCCGCTGATTATGTTTATCCAACTTCTGGTATGGATATTGAATTAACGATTGATACACGTGTTCAGGATGTCGTAGAAAGAGAATTAAACAATGCTTATGCGACTTATGATCCAGATTCTATTTTGTGTTTAGCAATGGATCCTCGTAATGGTAAAATTCTAGCAATCTGCAGTAAGCCTGATTTTGATCCTAATGATTATCAAAATGCCGATAGTGAAATTTATAATCGTAATTTACCAATTTGGAAATCTTATGAGCCAGGATCAACATTCAAAATTATTACTTTTAGTAGTGCTTTAAATGAGAATCTTTTTGATATGGACAAAGATACTTATTATGATAAAGGTTATGAAATTGTAGGCGGTGTTCGTATTAAATCATGGAAAAAAGGAGGACATGGTTTACAGACCTTTAGAGAAGTTTTACAAAATTCTTCCAATCCTGGATTTGTTGAAATTGGGCGTAGACTTGGTAAAGAACGTCTTTATCAGTATATTCAAGATTTTGGATTAACACAAAAAACAGGTGTCGATATGATGGGGGAATCTAGTGGAATTATGTTTGATTATGATAAGTTTAATGAAGTTGAACAGGCAACTGTGGCTTTTGGACAAGGCATTTCTGTGACACCAATCCAGCTTGTCAGGGCTGTTTGTGCTTGTGTAAATGGTGGAAAACTCTATCAGCCTTATATTGTCAATAAAATCTATAATTCCAAAACGCATGAAGTTGTCAGTGAAAAACAACCCAAAATGTTAAAACAGGTCATTCGTGAAGATACGTCAGCTAAAGTCAGAGATGCTTTGGAAGGTGTTGTGACGGATGGAGGAGGAAAGAATGCTTATATAGATGGGTATCGTATTGGGGGAAAAACAGGAACCGCTCAACGTGCTATCAATGGAACATATGCAGGTAATGGCTATATTCTTTCTTTTTTAGGTGTTGCGCCCATTGATGATCCCCAGATTGTGCTTTATTTAGCCATGGATAATCCTAAAAAATGTGTTCAGTATGGTGGAACAACAGCAGCTCCTATTGCCAGAAAAATTTTTATGGATGTTTTACCGGCACTGAGAGTTCAAAAAGTGACACAACAACGAGAAAAAGCTTATGTCTGGACGGATACGAGAACTTTTGATGTACAAAATTATATTGGTAAGAAAAAATCAGAAGTGAAAAATGATCAATATGGTTTTGAATTTTTAGGTGAAGGTGATTATGTCATTGATCAATTGCCTCGTGTTGGAGAACAGATAGAAGAAGGTCAGAAAGTAAAAATTATGCTGGGTAATCAACAAGAGATCCGTTAATCAGTGAAAATGCATGTGATTATAGCTTACACTCTGGTCATAATATGATATAATAAAAAATTGATTGGAGGAATCATGATGCTTATACAGGAAAAAGAAATCAGACGTATTGTGCAAAATGAAAAGGAATATCGTTATGGTCGTTTTATGGATATGAAAGAATATTTAGAAAGAATGACGATCTCCTATGATGAAAATAATCACTGTTATAGAATCAATGCAAGAATTTCAATGTCAAATGATAAATTGATTGTATCTATGAAAATCTCACAGGATGGGGAGATTATTCAATCTCATTGTAGTTGTCCTTTAAAAGGACAATGTCGTCATATTGCAGGAATTTTGTTCTTTTTAAAGAAATTAGAAGTGACATCTTTCCCTTATTTTTATGAAAAAGATGATCATTGGAATAAGCAACAGCAACTCTTAAAAATAGAAAAACAACGACAAGAACGCATCCTGCATAAAAAACAGCAGGAATCATTAGATTTGATTCATTTATATAAAGATCAGTTATTAAGAGAATCTTTTGTTCCATTTATTTCACAACAATATCAGCTTAAAGTCTTTGTTCAACAAAAAAAGAATCAATTGTGGATTGCTTTTAAAGTTTTAACATCGACTCAAAGCTATATGATTAAAAATATTGATTCCTTTTTAAAAGCCATTGAACATCATGAACATTTACAATACAGCAAGAATTTTGAATTCATTCATAGTAGGGAAGCTTTTGATGAAGACTCTAGAGAAATCATTGATTTTATGAAAAAAAGCTTTTTAAAAAATCAGTTTATTCAACAGGGTGTTATCAAAGTATTAATGATACAGGATGATATAGATGAATTTTATAATATCATGAGTGCTTTGCCTTCTTCTTATTGTGATATTGCTTTTGACAAGAAGAATTATACGATTCCTTTAGATATTTCCTTAAAAGAAGACAGCTATGTTTTAGATTTAGCTGATTATAATGAATTTGAAGATGTGATGATATCCTCACAATATTTATACAGTTTTCATAATGATACTTTATATCGCTATATGTTCCATGCGCCTATCCAAGCTATCACATTTATCAAAAAGTGGATGGAAACCAAAGGCGGTTTCTATATTCCTCAAAATGCTTTAATGGATTTTTATAAATATGTTTTATATGATTTAAGTGATGATATTGATTTAAAGACACATCTTTTTGATGCCTATCATCAAGAAGATATGATTAATCTTTATGCTGATATGACGCGTGATGATCAGATTTGTGTTCAATTAGAATATATTTATGATGATCATATCTGTTATGGTTTTGATGAAGATAATACGCATAAATCAAAGAAAGCAGATTTAATAGAAGATTATTTGCGTCCTTATATTGAAGATATTGATGATCATATGATTTATCTTCAATATGATCATGATTTTACTTATCAGTTTTTAAAAGAAAGCTTGCCATATCTTTCGCATTATTGTCAGATTTTTGTCAGTGATGCCTTAAATAGTTTTTCTCAGGTTACACCAGTAGATATACAGGTGGGTGTACATCTGCGTCAAGGCTTATTGTCTATTGATATTCATAGTATTCATGTCCAAAAAGAAGAACTTATAGATTTATTAAAAGCTTATAAGAAAAAAAGAAAATTCTATAAGTTAAAAAATGGTCAGATTCTTTCGTTAGAAAATCAGGAACTTCAGGATTTGGATCATCTGACACATTCTTTATCACTGAATATGAAAGATATTGCGGGAGGGGAGATTCAAATTCCAACTTATCGTCTGTTTGAAATTGATCAGATGATGAATCAGGAATCTTCTTTACATTATCAAAGAAGTGCTGAATTAAAGAAATGGACGGAAGACTTTAAACAAAGAGAATATGATTTTGATATTCCTCAACATTATCAAAGTATTTTAAGACATTATCAAAAGCTTGGTTATCAGTGGTTAAGACTAATGGAACATTATGGTTTTGGTGGTATTCTGGCTGACGATATGGGGCTTGGAAAAACATTACAGATGATTACTTATTTTGATAGTTTAAAAGGACAAGGAACACATATGGTTATTGCGCCTGCAAGTCTGATTTTTAACTGGCAGGATGAATTTCAAAAATTCTCTCAAAATCTAAAGGTTTTATGTGTTTATGGTCATAGAGAAGCCAGAGAAAAGCTTTTAGAACATAAAGAAGATTATGATGTTGTGATCACATCTTATGATTATTTGAGAAGAGATATTGAATTGTATGAAACATATCAGTTCCATACAGTTGTGATTGATGAAGCTCAAAATATCAAGAATCCTAAAACACGAAATGCCATTTGTGTAAAGCGTTTAAAGGCCAAACAGCGCTTTGCCTTAACCGGAACACCAATTGAGAATTCATTAGCTGAATTATGGTCAATCTTTGACTTTTTAATGCCTTATTATCTCTATCATTATCACTACTTTTTAGAACAGTTTGAACGCCCTATTGTAAAAGAACATGATGAACAAAAACAGGAACGTCTCAAACAGATGATTACACCATTTGTTTTAAGAAGAAATAAAAAAGATGTTTTAACAGAATTACCAGAAAAAATTGAACAGATGATCTATATGCGTTTTAATGAAGAAGAAGAGAAACTTTATCTGGCTAATCTTGTCCAAGTTAATAAATCTTTACAGGAAAAACTTCAAGTTCAACAGTTAGGACGTATTGATATTCTAGCAATGTTGACACGTTTAAGACAATTATGCCAAGATTCACGTTTATTATATCAGGATATACAAGAGCCTTCTTCAAAGTTAAAAGGATGTATGGAACTGATTCATTCTTTAAAAGATAATCATAAGAAAATATTATTATTTTCTTCATTTACTTCATTATTACATTTGATTGAAGAACAATGTCAAAAAGAACATATATCTTATTATCTTTTAGATGGTTCGACTTCAAAAGAAAAACGTAAACAAATGGTTGATGCTTTCCAAAATGATCAAACAACACTATTCCTTATTTCTTTAAAAGCAGGGGGGTCAGGTTTGAATTTAACAAGTGCTCAGGCTGTCATTCATTATGACCCATGGTGGAATATGTCAGCAAAAAATCAGGCAACAGATCGTGCACATCGTATTGGTCAGTTAGAAAATGTTCAGGTATTCTCATTGATTATGAAAAATACAATTGAAGAAAAGATAATGGAATTACAAAAACAAAAGAAAAACTTAGCAGATACTTTTGTTGAAGGAAATGAAGGAATGATTAGTACCATGAGTTTAGATGATATGAAATCGTTATTTGAGATCTCGTCATGAGATCTTTTTTTGTGCAAAAAATGCCTGTTTTTGGGTAAAAAACATGTAGAAATATGTCGAATTTTGTAGAAAAATATACAATATTTAGGCAAATGTGCATTTTATTTATTACAGACATAGGCGTTCTATAAACTTCTCTTGTGTTTTGATATAAAAATGCATTTTATATATCTATATGGGGAGGGATGAAAACATGAAGATCATCTATGATGAAAATGAACAAATGAATCATCATGAATTAAAACTTGTTTATCATCCCAAAAACAAAAAATTAGCGCAGCTTTTATTAAAACAATTTACTGAAAATTTAGGTGAAGTTGAACTCTATGATGAATATCATAATAAATATTATGTCCCCCTTTTAGCTATATACTATTTTGAAATGGTAGACCAAAAGTTTTATGCCTATACTGAAAAAGATGTCTATCGTATTTATTGTGTGAAAATGGAACGCTTAAAACAGCGGGTACAGGATTATGGCTTTTATCAGATTAATGTGCGGACACTTGTGAATATCAGACATGTGAAAACTTATAAAATTCAAAGAGGGAGTCGGCGTAGAATTATTCTCGATAACGATGATATTTTAATTTCTAGTCGGCATTATAAGCCGGAGTTTGATCGTTTAGAACATGATCTTAAACATGGAGAAATTGAAATATAAAAAGAACGAAAGAAAAATCTTTCGTTCATGATGCATCACATATAAATAAGGATGTAAGAAGCCAGGTTCATTTAGGCTAAGTCACAATCTTATTTATATCTTCTATATATTGATGCGGTTGCTGATGAGAAAAATCCCTTTCTTTTTTATTTTATAAGTTCATTTTCATACATCAATATACAGGTGTTCTTTAAAGACAAATTTATTATAACGAATAAACAAATAAAAAACGAATTGAAAAGCATAAAAACCATGAAAAGAATAATAAATTTACAGATTCGTCAAAAAAAGAATGTAAAAAAAATTACAGTTTTATCAAACTGTAAGATTTCCTGTTATTATTTATCTAAATCTTTAATTCCATAAAATTCATTTTTCTTTTCCACATTTTCACAAATATAATCTAATGACGCTTTATAAAAACGTGAGAAACGAATAAGTTTAGGAACAGAAGGTGTTCTTTGATCAGATTCATATTGAGAAACAATTGGTTTAGACATTTTTAATGCTTCCGCCACTTGCTTTTGTGATAATCCCGCTTCTTTTCTTAATGCTTTTAATCTTTGACCAATACTCATGTTTTCACCACCTTAAAGCTATTATACACCATGAAGATTTGCTTTAGGTAAATTCGTCATAATTTCAACTCTTTTGTCATTCGACAATTCTCGACAAATTTCTACAAATTGGCATAAAAATGACCAAAAATGGGAGAAAAGTGGACTGATTTCTCATTGCAAATTGACTACAATAAAATTATCAAGATAATTAAAGAAGGGGAGATGAAACAATGAACATTGCTGTATGTGATGATCAGCTGGATTATTTAAACTTGATTAAGAAAAAGCTTATTGAATGTTTTCATGAACCAGAAATGGAATTAAATGTTTATACTTTTTCTACAATTCAAGAGATGCTGTATAGTACAAAATTTCGTTGTTATGAATTTGCATTCATTGAAATGAAAGTCGAAAATGATCGTGGTATTGAAGCAGCTTATCGATTAAGAGAACTGAATCGTGCCTGTCAGGTTGTCTTTATTAGTGATCAATATTATCACATTCATGAAGCATTTGCGGTAAAGGCAAGGGAATATTTACTAAAACCCATTAATACAAAGCAATTTCAAAGTGTTTTTGATTATTTAATGGATTGGTATTTACATCAAAATGTCAAATTTGTCATACCTATTAGAGAATTAGGACGTAAACGTATTTTTGATGTTGATGAAATCAAGTATTTTGAAACTTATTATAATGATTTAGAAATTGTAACGGTGGATGATCAGCATTTCATGACACATGTTAAAAATCGTTATAAGTTACGTCCAGTATTAAAGTCGCGATGGTTTATGCAAGTGAATCAAAGTGTTTTAGTGAATATGAAATGTATTGATTTTTTAACAGATCGTAATGTTATTTTAAAATCAAGGGAAGTCTTTCCGACAAGTCGTAAAACATTGATACAAAATCATCTTTTATTTGAGAAATTTTTAAAGGAAAAAGAAGAAAAAGAAAAATTAAAGAATGGGGAGAAATAAATGAGAATTGCGGTGATAGATGATGAAACATTTTACATACAAGATGTTTATTCAAAAATAGAAAATTTTAAACAGTCATTTCATGATATAGATATTGAGGTTGATACATTTACTCAAGGAAAGGAATTTTTAGATAGTTTTGAGGAACATCCATATGATTTGATTTATTTAGATATTGAATTAAATGATATCAATGGTGTTCATTTAGCTCATATGATTCATGAGAAAAAAGCTTCAACAATGATTATTTTTATGACAAGTCATATGAGTTATATACATCAGTCTTATGTTGTTAATGCTTTTCAATATCTGACAAAACCATTAAAAGATCCACTTTTTACATATGAGTTGAAAAGAGCTATCAAACATTATCAATATATGCAAAAAGCTTTTGTATTTCCAACTTCACAAGGACGTATTATTTTTAATCTATCAGAAATTATATATTTAGAAACAGCTTATAAAAATTATAAGATTCATACAACACGTGGGGTATATTATGGTTCTTTAAAAGCTGTCAATAGTATTAGAAAAGCCTTATTAGATTATACGTTTGTTAAAATTCAAAGAAGTTTTATTGTGAATATGGAACATATTGTCAAAGTTGATAACATATTATTATATATGTCAGATGAAAGCATGCTGATGGTTTCAAAGAAACGCTATAAAGAGTTTAAAAGAAGATTCTATCAATTTCTAGCTGATAAAAAATAAGACCATTTTTGAGTCTTATTTTTTATTTTTGTAAGACAACTCTTAAAATAACTTGATCATGCTCCACTTCATATTTGGCTTCACCATGATAGCGTTCTGCCATTTCTTTAATACTGCTAACACCAAATCCATGAGCAATTTTATCTTTTTTACTTGTTTTATGAAAAGTTGGATGACTTCCTTCTGGAATAGAATTTTCAATATAAAGAATCACATGTGTCTGTTTACTTTGAAGTTTTAATGAAATATGTTTTTCACCTTCTATGTTCTCACAGGCTTCTTTGGCATTATCTAATGCTAAACTGATAATTAAAGCTAAATCACCAGGAACAATACTTCCTAAATGCAATATTTTAGAAATATTTTCATCATATTGAATACCCTTTTCTTTAATACTTTGAATATGAGCATTCAATGCACCATCAATCGCTGCAATACCAGTATGTGTTAATGCCTGATATGCTTCAACATGTGTTTTTAAGTTCTGTTCAATATAATCCTTTGCTTCTTCATATTCTTCTTTTTCCAAATGTGATTGTAAAATAATTAAGATGTTATTGAGATTATGATTAATCTTTCTAATCTCTTTTTGTTGTTGTTCTCTTTGTTGGTTAAATTCTTTTTCTTTCTCCAAGTTCTGTATAATAGATTCTTGTAAATGCTTATCTTTTTCATATTTCGTTTGCATTCTATCAAAACATATTAATGCAATAATACTGATCACGACAGTGAAGATATAAGTACGGGCAATTGTTGGAGTACGAAATAATACATTGTTATTTAATATAAAAGTTAAACTAAAATATGTAAATACTAAAATAGATAATTTTTTAAATCTTTTTATATTGATGTTTTTATTAATTTTAAATATGAAGAGAAGCATGGTATAAGTAAAGTATCTAGAAATAGATTGACTTAATAAAATATAAGGTGTTGAGTAATTGATATATTTTATTAGCAAGTTATTGTCAAAAATAAATGAAAAGAATATTAAAAATAATAATTCCAGTAGATGTTTTAATAAGAAATAACAGATTAATTTTGTAACAAAACTGAATGTTGTAATACGATAGAATTTAAGTGTAATAAAAAATAGGAATATTAATAAAATATCAATAAAAACAATATCCAAAGATTTTTTCATGAATAAAGAGCAAACTATTAGAAATAGATAAACATATCGATTTATTTTCTTCAATTTTGTGTTGTAAATATCTGGATATATATTCTTTAGATAAAAATCTAATAATAATATATCTAAAATGGCAATAAAAACTTTATATAATAGATTAAATACAATTGTCATAAATTACATCTCCTTATCTATAAAATTAAAATATTTTTCTTTGAATTCTTTGCGAATTCGTTTTGTTAATGGAAGAATATCATCATTGGTCATTGTGATGTAGTCAAAACAAAATGATTTGACATGTTTAAAATTAATGATGATACTTCGGTTGAGTTGGAAGAAATGATATTCTAGTAATTGTTGTTTAGATTTCGTTATAGTTTTAAGATTACCAAAATAATGATGTTTGGTTGTTTTTAATTTGTATTTACCATAACTTGTTTCTAGATAGAGAATTTGATCAGTTTTAATATAAACCTTTCCTTCAGTTGTCGAAAATAATACTGTACGATTTAAACGCTTATAAAGCTGATTTGCATGATGAAGTTCTCTTTGGAATAATTTCTGATCAATAGGCTTATCAATGAAGAGATCAGCTCCAATCCACATAGATTCAGGTAAATAATAGTGATAAGCTGTAATGAAAATGAAAATACAATTTGCTTTGATATCTTTAATCATTTTAGCCAATTCAATCCCGTTTTGAGATTCATCTAGCTCGATATCTAGAAAAACAAGATCATAAGGTTCGATACTAAATGCATCAAGTAATTCATTGCCATTTGTGTATCCATCTATGATGGTGGGCTTTGTGTCATGAAACTCATAATTTTTAATCCTTTCCATAATATTTTGTACATAAAATAATTCGTCGTCACATATTGCGATACGCATAATTTCTACCTCCTTTTTGACAACTATCTACATTATATGACAAAGATTTTTATATCAGAAAAAATACCTAAAGTGTGCATTTTTATAGTTAAAATATGCACAAATTTTATATATAGAATAACTTTTTTGAGTATTTTGGTAGACTATTGTCGAAAGGAGGTGAGGGTTATGTCAATTCAAAAAAAGGTTATGGCATTAGGTTTAAGTTTCCTTGTTTTAGGAGGAACAATGACTTCAGCCTTGGCTTATGTGTATGAACAAGGAACAAGATATCAAACGGTGACACACAAAAATATTCCTGCTTGGGGAGGAGCTCATAGAGATACAACGTATGGGAGCAAAAAAACAACAACAAGCCAAATTGGTACATTTAAAAAGACACATGGAGATGCTGCTTTAGGGAACTATGCTGAATTAATAAATTCAGCAGGCACACCAAAATCAAATATGGTTGGAATACCATTAAACTATGCAATTTTGGTAAATGAGCATGGTTGTAGTAAAGGTGGTGTTTATTTTACTTGTGTGACATCTCATGGTTTAGAACCAAGTAATACTTGTGATGTAACATTAAAATTTAGTGCGGATGACCTATTGTAAGCGAAAAAAAGGACCTAGTTGATTAATTTCGACTAGGCTTTTTTTGTTATGATGACTTCTTTGATACGACGATCTTGAATCTTGGTAATCTGGAAAGTTATGTTATCTATGTGAATTGTTTTCGTTGTACCATCTTTTGGGATAGAACGAAGATGACTGTATATGTAACCACCAATGGTATTGTAGTCTTCATCTTCTGGAAATTGAATACCTGTTGCTTCAACAAGATCTTCAATATTTGTATTTCCATTGACACGCCATTGTGTTTCATTGATTTTTTGAATATCTGGGCGTTCACGTGAGTCATGTTCATCATAGATATTTCCAAAGATTTCTTCAACTAAATCTTCTAATGTAATGATTCCACTGATACCTCCAAATTCGTCAATAGCGATAGCAAAATGAATATTTTTATTTTGCATATCTGCAAATAAATCATCAGCTCTCATGGAATCTGGAATAAAGTATGGTTTTGTAAGAATCTTTTCAAATGGTTTCTTTTTTGTTTGGAGATTCAACAAATAATCTCTGACATGTAAGACACCGATAATGTTGTTTTCATCGTTTTGATAAACAGGATAACGTGATAATCCAGTATTTTGAATGATTTTAATAATCTCTTCTTGCGAGGCATCTGCTGAAATATAAACAATATCAACAGAAGGTGTCATAATTTCAGAGATATCTGTATCATTAAAATCAAATATATTTTGTAGCCATTCACTTTCATCTTCATCTAAAACGCCACGTTTTTCACCGAGTTCGATCATTGTCAAGATTTCTTCTTCGGTGATGCTATCTTCTTCAGCTTCTGTTTTTAAGTGTAATAGTTTTAAAACGGCATTGGTTGAAAAAGATAAGAATTTGACAACGGGGTTCATAATTTTTGCAATCATTAAAACTGTGCCACATGAGATTTTAGATACTTCATATGGTTTTTGCATGGCAATTCTTTTAGGAACCAATTCACCTAGAATTAAAGTAAAATAAGATAAAATAATTGTAATAACAATGACTGATAGTGTATCAAGGACATTTAATGGGATACTTGTGATTCCTAAATCCTGTGATACCCATTGAACAAGATACTCTGAGAAGTTATCAGCCGCAAAGGCACTTCCTAAAAATCCAGCTAACGTAATTCCAATTTGAATTGTTGATAAGAATCCAGAAGGTTCTTGTAGAAGAATTAATAAGCGTTTAGCTGTTTTTTCACCATTTTCAGCTTTTTTCTCTAACTGTGTTTTGTTTAATGATAGTACAGCAATTTCTGTTGCTGCAAAGAATGCATTCAATAAAATTAAAATAATCTGCAATAATAATTGCGAGGGTATAGAGTCCATAACTTCACTCTCCTTTTATTTTTTGGCTCTATATGTTTGTGATACAAAAAAAAGACAACTACCACAACACTGCAATAAAAGTCTCGTTATTTCATATATAAAACCGGCTAATAAACTTAGCGTGATGTCGATTATATAACATCATGAAATGATGCTAACTACTCCCTTTTATGTGTTCTATTTTATCATATTGCACGTAACTGTCAATATTGTTATGATAAGAGTATGTAAAAAAGAGGTGAAGCATATATGAAACTTGAATTACTGGAATACGTTCATGAACATTTGCCTAGAGGCTTTACGCCTTATTATATTTATGCCATTATGGTTGATTCAATAGAAGTAGGGCGTTTAACTTTTAGAGAAGGAACCATGCAACAACACTATTTTGATGGTCATATTGGTTATCATATTGATGAAGCTTATCGTGGTCATCATTATGCTTATCAGGCTTGTTTGCTTTTACAAAAACAATTACAGTTTCATCAGGTGATTTTAACTTGTGATCCTCATAATCAGGCTTCTTTACGTACCATTCAAAAATTAGGCGCAAGATATATAGAAACAAAGGTTATTCCTGCAAAACAGCGTCGTTTTTTTGCGAGTGATGAAAAGGAAAAAATGGTTTTTATTTGGGAAATATAATGTGTTTGTTTTATAATAATGGAAAAGGAGGTATAACATGAAGTTTGTACATATTGGGGATTTACATTTAGGGAAAGTCATACATCAATATTCTTTATTAGATATTCAACGTGAATTGTTATTTGAATTATTAACATATATGGATGAACAGGATATCCGTTTATTAGTTATTGCAGGTGATGTTTATGATCGTTTGATACCAAGTCAGGAGGCAGTGAATTTATTAGATGATTTTTTAAGTCAGGCTTTATTAACTTATCATATTCAGGTTTTAATGATCAGTGGAAATCATGATAGTAGGGATCGTTTACATTTTGCAAGTTCTATTTTATCTAAAAATGGTTTACATATTGAAACATATTTAAAAGAGAATATGGCTTTTGTAGAGTATGGAAAGACAAGGTTTTATTTATTGCCTTTTGTCAAGCCATCACAGGTGAAAATGTTATATCCTGATCAGGACATGCATGATTATCAAAGTGCATTATCTTTTTATCTTTCCAAGCAAAGTCTTGACTATGATTATCAAAATATACTGGTCACACATCAATTTGTTGGACACTCTAGTGTCACAAGTGAATCAGAAGTTCCATTAAGTGTAGGAGGCAGTGAAATCATTGATGCTTCTTTATTTGATGATTTTGATTATGTCGCTTTAGGACATCTTCATGCACCTCAAAAGGTGAAACGTGAAACGATGCGTTATAGTGGATCTTTGATGTGTTATTCTTTTGATGAAGTGAATCAAAAAAAATCTATTGTGATTGTGGATACAGATGATTTGTCTATCACAACCCATGAATTACATCCATGTCAGACTTTAAAAAAATATCAAGGCACATTTGCACAGTTTATGCAAAATGATTTTATTGAGAAAAAAGATGATTTTTTAGCTTTTGAATTATTAGATGAAACTATTGTTCCTCATGCGATTGAACAACTTCGTGTTTTATATCCTCATCTTTTACAGATCACTTATCAATATTTAATGAAACATAATCAGACAAGTTCATTTCAACCGATACAATCTATTCAACAGATGGATACTTTGTCATTATTTGAACAATTTTATCAAGATGTCAAAAGTCAAAAATTAAATGATTTACAAAAAGATGTTGTCAAAACATTATTGGAAAAGGCAGGTGAAGAGAGTGAGAATTATTAAATTAACAATGAATGCTTTTATGACTTATAAAGATTTCACTGTTGTTGATTTTGAAAATATGTTAGATCATGGCTTATATTTAATTAGTGGACCAACAGGTTCAGGAAAGACAACTCTCTTTGATGCGATTACGTTTGCTTTGTATGGAGAAGCCAGTGGTTCACATCGTCATGTTTCTTATTTTCGCAGTGACTTTGCGGATACAAAAGATGAAACGTATGTAGAATTGACTTTTGAATTACATCAGCATATCTATACAATCAAGCGTTCACCGACTTATTATCGTGAAGGCTATAAAACACCTAAAAATGCCAATGCTTATTTAGATGATGGAGAACACATGATTGAAGGAGTTAAAGAAGTCAATGCCAAAATTAAGGAATTATTGGGTGTTGATGTTCATCAGTTTAAACAGATTGTCATGATTGCACAAGGTGAGTTTACGAAACTGATTTATGCCAGCAGTGAAGAAAGAGAACGTGTTTTACGTCATGTTTTTCATAGTGAATCACTGGTTGTTTTTGAAAATCTATTGAAAGAACAGGTAAAAACTTACAAAGATCAGTTTTTATTATCATCACAAGCTTTATCATCACGTTTTTCCATGTTGCAGCTAGATTCTGCATTTATGGAGATGCATCAACAGGAGTTCCACCCTTCCTATATTCAGGAAGCCACTTTGGAAAATGAAAAGCTTCATGATCAGTTACAACACTATCAGACATCTTATCAAAATGCGAAGACAAGCTATGATCAGTTTGCGAATCTTTATTATCAAAAACAACAACAAAATCTTCAATTATCAGAATTACAGCAAATCACACAACAATATCAGACTTTACAAAATCAAGAAAAGATGATGGCTTCATTGAAACATGATTTAGATCAAGTGACAGCCATCAAAGATCATCAATCTTTATTAGACCAGTATCAACAAATCAAACTGTCATATAAACAGGCCTTGAATCAAAAACAAAAAGTTCATAAACAGTTAGAAACTTCTCAAAAACAGTTTGAACAGCTTGAAAGAGAATATCAGCAATTAGAAAAAGAGAAACAACAAAAAGATCAGCTTTTATTAGATATTGATAATACCAAACAATCTTTAGAAAAATATCAACAATATCATCAGCTTCTCCAACAATATCAAAACCAATACAAACAATATCAATCTATGCAAAATGATTATCAAAATTTACAGTCACGCTATGAAAAGTTAGACAATCGCATTCAACGTGATCAGGAAAATGTCAATCGTTTACCGCGTTTAGAATTGGAATTAGAACAAAATGAGAAAAATGTCAAAGATATTAATAAAAAAAGAGTCATGATTCATGAACTCAGTCAGTTTTATGATGAATGGAAATCTTTAGAAGATCATCACTATGATTTGTCAGTGAATTATCAAAAGAAGCATCAAAAATATGAAGATATATTAGTCAAATATCGCCATGAAGATGAACTTTTCCGTCGTCAACAGGCAGGCATTTTAGCATCTCATTTAAAAGAAAATGAACCTTGTCCAGTCTGTGGATCAACGCATCATCCTCATTTGGCTCAACTGGAAACATCGGTTTTATCTTCTCATGAATTAGAGAATTTATCTCAACAGGTAGAAGTGCTTAATCAACAACAACAGGAAGCATATCAGGAAGTTTTCCAACAAAATGAATTTGTTCAACAAATGAAAACACGTATTGAGATGTTAAAAAAACAGTTGGATATTCAAGAAGAATTATCAAAAGAAGTTTTTATTCGTTTATTATCTGATATTGTACAGGTTATTGATGAACAGGAAAAAACATATCAGACAAAATATAATGATGTGATTTATTTAAAGAAGATTCAAAAAAATCTAAAACAGGATCATCTTTTACTTCAACAACAGAATCAATATCTACAGGATATGCAAAATCAGATCATTGATAAAGAAAAACAGTTATCTTTATTACATCAACAATATACACAGCTTCAAGAAGAATATCATTTGTCTAATGAACAAGATATCTCTGTTTTATTGAAACAGCAACAAATACAATTTCAACAGCTAGACCAGCATATTCATGATATTGAAAATCAATATCATCAATGCCAAAAAGATATTTCTGTTTATACGCATCAGCTTGAAACATTCTCTAGTCAAATAGATGATTTAGAATCAAAGCAACAAGCATATACACAGCGTTATCAGGCATTTATTGATCAATACTTTGATAGTGAAGAACAGTTTTTAGATTATCAAAAGCGTCAACAGTCTATTTTTAATCAGGAAAAAGATTATCAGAATTATATCATTCAAAAAGAAGCGTTAGGGAAACAAAAACAGCTTTTAGAAGAGAAAACCAAAGATTATCACATGACTGATTTGTCTTTAGAAAAACAACAGTTAGATGCATTGGCACAAAAACGTGATGAAACTTATACACAATATCATGAGACTTTACATGTTTATAAGCAAAATCAAGAAACATTAGATCAGTTAGATAAGGATTATCATAAAAATCAGGATATTTTTGAAAAGTATACACTTTATCAGGATTTATATGATTATACATCAGGAAAGAATCCTTTACGTATGTCTTTTGAAAGATATGTTTTATCAGCTTATTTTGAACAGATTCTCGAATTTGCGAATATTGAGCTATTAAAAATGACACAGGGACGATTTGCCTTGTATCGTAAAAAAGATGTCAAAGGTGTTAAACAACAAGGATTGGATTTAAGTGTTCTGGATTATGAAACGGGAATGATGCGAGATATTCAGTCTTTATCAGGTGGAGAATCTTTTAAAGCAGCTTTATCACTGGCTTTAGGTCTATCATCCATGATCCAAAATTATGCTGGAGGCATTGAATTAAATACGCTATTTATTGATGAAGGTTTTGGGACTTTAGATCATGAATCTATTGATCAGGCTTTATCAGTTTTAATGGATTTAAAGAATGATCATAAGACAATTGGTATTATTTCTCATGTTGATGAATTGAAAGAAAGAATTGATACTCAGATTATTGTAGAAAAAGGACAACAGGGCAGTTCATTACATATTGAAAGGGGGTAAGCCAAATGGAAATGATTTATAAATATCATCGTATGACAGCCAAGGTTTCAGGTTTTGGAATCACTGAATATCGTTTTGAAAAGTTGCATGAGATCATTGATGGCTATGCAAGTGAAGGATGGCGTTATGCAGGGTGGATTCCAGTTTTACAAAGAGGCAATGGTTACATAGAAGAAATAGATTTGGTTTTTGAAAAAGAAAAAGTCGAGTCCTAATTGCTTTTTAGTCAAATTCTTGTATAATAGTAAGGTAAATATTAGAGAAGGGGTATAGAAAAAATGGCAAATAAAGTAAAAAATGATGCGATTACATCAAGAGATGAAGACTTTGCGAAATGGTATACAGATGTTTGTCGTAAAGCCGAATTAATGGATTATTCAAGTGTCAAAGGGTTTATTATCTATCGCCCATATGGTTATGCATTATGGGAAATGATTCAAGCCTATATGGACAAAAAATTTAAAGAAACGGGACATGAAAATGTTTATATGCCGATGTTAATCCCTGAATCATTATTAAAAAAAGAAGCTGATCATGTTGAAGGATTTGCGCCTGAATGTGCAGTTGTCACACGTGGTGGATTAGATGAATTGGAAGAACATTTATTGATTCGTCCTACATCTGAAACATTATTTTGTGAACATTATGCAAAGATTGTCAATTCTTATCGTGATTTACCAAAATTATATAATCAATGGTGCTCTGTTGTGCGTTGGGAGAAAACAACAAGACCATTTTTAAGAGGTTCAGAATTTTTATGGCAGGAAGGACATACGATTCATGCAACAGCAAAAGAAGCAAAAGAAGAAACTATGCGTATGTTGGATATCTATGAAACAACTGCCAGAGAATTATTGGCTATTCCAATGGTAACAGGTAGAAAAACAGAAAGAGAAAAATTTGCAGGAGCAGAAGAAACATATACAATTGAAGCTTTAATGCATGATGGAAAAGCATTGCAGTCTGGAACATCGCATTATTTTGGTGATGGTTTTGCGAAAGCTTTTGATATGAAATTCTTAGACAAAGATAATCAGCTTAAATATGTTTATCAGACTTCATGGGGTGTTTCAACACGTTTACTTGGAGCGATTATTATGGTTCATGGTGATGATAATGGGTTAGTATTACCGCCAAGAGTCGCACCAACACAAGTGATGATTATTCCAATTCAACAACAAAAAGAAGGAATCTTAGATAAAGCTTATGAACTTCAGGCTCAATTACAGGCTAAAGGTATCCGTGTGAAAGTGGATGCGAGTGACAAATCACCAGGATGGAAGTTCTCAGAAGCTGAAATGCGTGGTATTCCATTACGTTTAGAAGTTGGTCCAAGAGATTTACAGAATGGTCAATGTGTTGTTGCTAAACGTGTAAATGGTGAAAAATTAACTTTAGCTCTTGATGAGACATTACCAGAAAAATTAGCTCATTTACTAGATGAAGTTCATGAAGAAATGTATCAGAAAGCTTTAAAATTTAGAGATGAACATATCACTGATGTCACAACTTATGAAGAATTTAAAGACGTTTTAAATACCAAAGGTGGTTACGTTAAAATGCCTTGGTGTGGTGATGAAGCATGTGAAGTGAAGATCAAAGAAGACACTGCTGCAACATCTCGTTGTATTGATACAGATGCCCACGCTGATGGGGTTTGTCCAATTTGTGGTAAGAAAGCAAAACATATTGTTTATTTTGCAAGAGCATATTAAAACTATGGAAAAAAGAAATGAACCTCATGATTTGAATTTCCAAATCATGAAGTTCACTTCTAATCACCATAGTTTTTTTATTCCTTGATTTTGACTTTTAATAAATGGATGAGAGCTGGAGCCTGATTATAGGCAATGATAGCCCCAGCAATATCTTGAGAAGATGTCATGATGCCTTCAATCTGACATGAAGATAAATCAATATGAGAAAGTGAAGCATGGAGAAATTCACATTGTCGTAAATCGCATTCATCAAAGCTTGTTTTTGTCATTTTGACTTCTACAAAACTGGCATTTTGTAGATAACAATGTTGAAACTGAACTGTTTTATTATGCATGAATGCAAAATTCGCAAATGAGCATAGACATTCTTGAAAAATAACCTGATCAAAGATGGATTCAGAAAAGTCAGTACCCATCAATTTACAGTTTTCAAAACAGACATGTCTAAAAAGTGTATGATTCAACTTGATGTTAGATAAGTCACAATGAATAAAAGTGACATTGACAAAATAACTGTTTTCAAAAGAAACATCTTGAAAATCAATATGTTCAAACTGACAATGTTGAAAGTCTTTATGTTTGAAATGACTATCAAAAATAGCTTCATCCTGATAATGTTGATCTATGATTGTGTCTTGAGCTAAATCTGTTTTGAAACAATGCTTATCCATAATGAACTCCTTTTCTGATATTTTTCATTATCATAACATAGAATGATAGAAAATGAAATCATACAGAGTTGTTCCTTTTCAAGATACATTTCTTCTTTTTTAGATGTGTTTGTGATAAAATAGGATAAAAATGAGGTGTAAGTATGCAAAAGAAGATTGCTTTAATTAATGATATGACAGGATTTGGAAGATGTGCGATTGCGGCTATGGCGCCTATTGTATCCGCTATGAAGATACAGGCTGTTCCTATTCCTACCGCTATTTTATCAACCCATACCCAATTTCCCGTTTATTATTTTGATGATTATACATCAAGGATGAAAGATTATATCCAGACTTATAAAGATCTGCATTTAGAATTTGATGCCATTGCGACAGGTTTTTTAGGTTCTGAAGAACAGGTTGATATTGTGATTGATTTTATACAGACTTTTAAAAGAAAAGAAACGTTTATTCTTGTGGATCCTGTGATGGGAGATCATGGAAAATTGTATAAGACATATACACCTGCCATGTGTCAGAAGATGAAAGAACTGATTCAATATGCGGATTTAATGACACCGAATTTAACTGAACTTGTCACTTTAGTTGATCGCCCTTACCCTGAGTCTTTGCCTTCATTTGATGAACTCAAAGAGATGTGTGAACAGTTATCAAGACAAGGACCATCTCATATTGTTGTGACAGGTATACCGTTTAATGATAAACAGATTTTAAATTTTATTTATAATAAACATGAAGATTATCAGATTGTAATGGTGGATCGCATTGGTAAAGATCGTTGTGGAACAGGAGATGTTATTGCGGCTGTCATAGCAGGAAGCTATTTGAATGGATTGAGTTTTTATGAAAGTGTCAAAAAAGCAACAGCCTTTGCTTCAAAATGTATTCGCTTTTGTGAACAGACACATGTCCCTCATCATTATGGCTTGAGCTTTGAAGAATATTTATATGAGTTAGGAGAAGATTTATGATTTTATATACAATACACGGCAATGGTTATCAGGATATCAGTGAATTAGCTTCATTAGAAGATGTCACAGTTTATGTTAATTTAACCAATCGTTGTCCTTGTGCCTGTACATTTTGTTTAAGACAGACAAAGGAAATGGAAGAAGGACATAGTTTATGGCTTAAAGAGGAACCGACTGTTGAAGATGTGATTAAAGAGTTTCAAAAATATGATTTAGATGATTTCCATGAAGTTGTTTTCTGTGGTTTTGGTGAACCCTTAGAAAGAGTAGAAGATGTGATACAGATTGCAGGGATTTTAAAGCATTTTCGAAGAGATTTACCTATTCGTGTTAATACCAATGGTTTAGCTTGTTTGATTCATCAAAGAGATGTAACACCTGAATTCAAGGGAAGAATTGATACAGTTTCGATCAGTTTAAATGCTCCTGATGCTAAGGAATATGATGCATTAACACGCAGTCGTTTTGGGATAGAGTCTTTTCAGGCTATGCTTGATTTTGCAAAGTCTTGCCTAGAGTATGTTCCATTTGTTGTGATGAGTGTTGTAGATATTATTGGTGAAGAGAAAATAAAAAAATGTCAGGCAATTTGTGATGATTTAGGCGTGACTTTACGTGTCCGTCCTTTTGAAGAATAGGAGAGTGAAAATATGTTATATATGACAAGAGAAGAACGTCAGATTCAATTAGAGAAAATGGTTAATACAAGAGATTTAGGTGGTTATGAAACACAGGGTGGAATGTATAGTCGTGCTCATAAGTATATTAGAGCGGCTGCACCTACTTATGCAACTTCAAAAGACATTCAGACTTTAAAGGATTATGGTGTTAAGGTTGTGATTGATTTAAGAAGTGATTTTGAAAAAGAGTGTCAGCCTAATCCATTTCAAAATGAAAAAGATATTGATTATTATGAAGTGAATTTATTTGATTCTACTAAAGCCGCTATTGTTCCTGAAGAAGTGAAAACTTATAAAGACTTAGGTGGTGTCTATATTTATATGTTAGAAGGGATGAAACATAAATTTAAAGAATTGTTTGATATCTTTGTGAAATATCCTTATGAAGGTGTTATGTTTCATTGTTCTGCTGGTAAAGATCGTACAGGTGTCACTGCAGCTTTATTGTTGGATCTGATTGGCTGTCATGAATATGATATTGTCAAAGATTATAGTGAATCTTATGAAAATAATATAGATATTAATGCGTCTTTGGCACAAATGATGGATAATGAAGAAGCGAAACAATATTTAAGATCTTCACCTCGATATATGATGGAGTTATTGGATTATTTAAGAGAACATTATGGTAGTGCTAAAGAGTATTTATTGGAAATTGGGTTAAAAAATGAAGAAATTGAACAATTAATTGAGAATTTTACAATTTAAAAAAGAAAAATGCCCTCTAAAATGCGTATATAAGTATTAGGAGGGATTTTTTATGGAAAAACATTTAACTTTAAAACAGAAGGATCATGTCGCAAGGAAAATTTATAAAACTTATCAAAGAGCCCAGTTAGATATCCTGTATTTGAATCAGCATTATAATTATTATCCACAGGTTGATATGTTTAAAGTGAAAGACACATCATCTTCATATCATAATGGTGATGAGAAAATGATTAAGCAATTAGAGCGTAAGCAGAAATTAGAAAGTTTTGTTGGGATTATTCATCAGATACATAATCATTTATCAAAAGACACTTATGAATTTATTGAACATGAGTATATTAATTATTATCAGGCTTCATGGTGGATGAGCTTTTATTCACGTGCCAGTTATTATCGTATGAAACATAGGGCTTTGGATGAATTTATAGAGTGTATTCAGATATTTTGGAGTGAAGAGGAAATTTTATCTTTGCTGGAGTCATAGTTTGAAAAAGAGTAGAAAAATAGATATTTATTTTATACAATAGAAATAAGAAATTAAACATAGACATGGTTTATGGAATGGATATAAGGAGATTTGATTGATGAATGTAGAAATTATGAATGTTGGAACAGAATTATTATTGGGTGAAATTGTGAATACCAATGCCACACTTTTACAAAAGGTATGCAAAGATTTAGGATTTAATGTGTATTATCAAAGTGTTGTGGGTGATAATCCTCAAAGATTATATGATTGTTTAAAGATTGCTTTTGAACGTGGGGCTGACTGTGTCATCACAACAGGAGGACTCGGACCTACGACAGACGATTTGACTAAAGAACTGTCAGCTAAGTATTTAGGCTTGGAAATGGTTTATAATGAAGAAGAAGCACGAAAAGTAGATATCAAATGTCGCTATTGTACAGGTGTTGACCAGGTTCCTGACAATAATTTTAAGCAGGCTTATTATCCTCGAGACGCTTATATTTTAGAAAATGATATGGGAACAGCTAATGGCTGTGCCATGTCTGATGGACAACGTATGATCATTAATTTACCTGGTCCACCTAAAGAACTGCAATATGTTGTTGAACACTCTTTGATTCCTTATCTTACCAAATGGAAACAGGATACGATTTATACTTATGAATATTTAACAATGTTTATTGGTGAAAGTAAGATTGATGAAATGTTGAGAGATTTGATTGAAGGTCAAAAAGATGTTTCTATAGCCTTATATGCTGGAGAAGAAACAGTACGTATTCGTTTGGCTGTTAAAGCATCTTCTCAAGAGGTGGCTGATGCTTTGATGAAAGATGTGAAGATGGAAATAGAACATCGTATGGCTGAATATATCATTCAAGAAAAAGATTTAAAAGCAGCTGTACTCAAAAAACAGCCCAAAATTTCTTTGACATATCATGGTGACTTTCGTTTTTATGATGAATGGTTGAAACCATTGATGCATGAGTCTGCCAATATTCATATCATGGTTGATACAAGACAGGAATCTCTTGGAGAAGTTGTTTGTGTATCTATAAATGATGATTATTTTGAAATTCCAACATTTGTGAAAGCTGAATATTCTTATGCGAAAGTAGAGGCTAGATTTGTAGCAAAACTCTACCAATATATAGTGAGACATAATCAGTAAAAATATGGTATTTTTGAAAACTATTCCTATGTTTGTATAGTGAAAGTGTTTACATTTTAATAAAATTGAAAAAATATTGATAAAATCAACATAATTTTAAATTTTTAGTTGCATGAAAACAAACTTTATATATAATAGGAGTTGTCCAAAGGGACAATGTGTATATCATATCATAATATTCCTCGATATACATGGAAAGCAAAGTATTCATATAATTTACTCAAAATGATCCCTGTTAGAGGCAGCAGTCTAACAGCCAAATAGTGAACAGCAGCGCTATGGATCGATATAAGAAAAGAGCGATATTTCAGGGTGTATCGCTCTTTTCTTATGTCATTCATTTTGAAAAACTGGTAAAAGTTCAATGAATTTGGATGTGGCAGGAGTCAATGTCTTGCGTGAAAGATAAGCATATCCAATGCTGCGTTTAGGTAAAGCGTGCGTGAGATTCACTTCATAAATCTGGTGACTATCCAGTTCATGTTGTGAGAATTCTTTAATCACACAAGCTTTTCCTAAATGATTTTTAGCAGCTTCTAAAAGAAGATTATGAGAACCCAGTTCAATGCTAGGGTTTAATAAGAAACCTTGCATAGCAAAATAGTCATCAACAAACTGTCTGGAATTTGAATTTTTCTCTAACATGATGAGAGGTTCATTCACAAGTTCATCCATTGTATATGAATGAGAGTCTTGATGTGAACTGACAAAAATATCATGAATTTGTAAACATTCACGAATGGTAATGGCTTCATCATAAAGAGGCATATTAATAAATCCCAAATCAATATCTCCTGTTTTTAATAAGTCTATGATTTCCAGACTGGTACGATTGACCATCTTGATTTTGACATGAGGATAATGCTGGTGAAAAAGAACAAGATAAGGCATGATATAGTTTTCGCTTAATGTGTCACCGGCACCTATAAGCAGTTCTCCCTGATTTAATTCATGGAAATGGGCAATTTGATTTTCAGCACTGGTAATTAAGGATAAGGCTTCAGAAATCTTCTGATGGAGGATTTGTCCTTCTTTGGTTAAAATAACCCCTTTAGATTGACGAATAAATAGCTGCGTATGTAATTCTTTTTCTAAAAGACGAATGGCCTGACTGACAGCAGATTGTGAAATAAAGAGATTTCTGGCAGCGAGAGAAAAAGAAAGCGTTGAGGCTGCCTCATTAAAGATTTTATATTGTTCTAGTTTAATGTTCATATTAGCTCTCCTTATACCAATGTTTTTAAATATTAATTTTACTAATGTTTTGTTTTATTTTATAATAGAAGTGTTGATACGTCAATTATGATAAATTTTGATTGTATATAGGAGTCATATTTTATATAATATTGATGTAAAAAGAAAGGATGAAGTTTTATGGCTGGTGTGGTTGTAGTAGGAAGCATGTGGGGAGATGAAGGTAAAGGAAAAGTTACTGATTATCTTGCCCAAAAAGCTGATGTTGTTGTACGTTATGCAGGAGGAAACAATGCAGGACATACAATTGTGTATGATGGAAAGAAATTTGCATTGAAATTAATACCTTCTGGAATTTTTAGTGGACATGAAGTTATGATGGGAAATGGGATGGTTGTTAATCCTAAAGCCTTTTTGGAAGAAGTCAAATATTTAAATGATGCGGGTATTGATACAAGTAAGATTCGTGTCAGTGATCGTTGTCATGTGATTTTACCTTATCATCTTGAAATTGATGCGATTCAGGAAGCAAGAAAAGGAGATCATAGCATTGGGACAACAAAACGTGGTATTGGACCATGTTATATTGATAAGTATAGTCGTATTGGTATTCGTATGGGTGAGTTTGTTGATGAAGACTTATTTTTAGAAAGATTGAAAGAAACTTTCCCAATGAAAGTGATGGAATATCCTGAATTAGAAGGACAATTCACTGTTGAAAGTATTTTTGAAGAATATAAAGAATATGCCAAAGTGATCAAACCACTTGTTTGTGATACAGGAATGTTATTAGATCAATATTTACGTGAAGATCGTAAAGTGTTATTTGAAGGTGCACAAGGCGCTATGTTGGATATTGATTATGGAACTTATCCATATGTAACAAGTTCTCATCCAGGCGCTAATGGAGTAAGTGAAGGGACTGGTATTGGGCCTTTATATATTAAAGAAGCGATTGGGATTATCAAATCATATACAACACGTGTAGGAGCTGGACCTTTCCCAACAGAATTACATGATGAAGTTGGAGATTTTATTCGTGAAAGAGGACATGAATATGGAACAGTGACACAACGTGCAAGACGTACAGGATGGTTTGATGCAGTGGTTGTTAATCAATCACGTAGAATGTCTAGTTTAACAGGAATTGCTTTAATGTTATTGGATGTTTTAAGTGGATTAGATACCATTAAAATCTGTAAAGCTTATAAATATAAAGGTGAAGTGATTCATGGTTTACCTTCTACAATTAAAGGTATTGAAGAAGTGGAACCTATTTATGAAGAAATGCCTGGATGGAAAGAAGATATTACACATGTGAAATCTTTTGAAGAATTACCAGTCAATTGTCAAAATTATATCAGACGTATTGAAGAGTTAATTCATTGTCCAATTGTCATGTTCTCAGTAGGACCAGATAGAGAACAGACAGTTGTTTTAAAAGATATTCAATTTTAAGGAGGGAAATGAGTGAAGAGAGAATTAGTCATTGTTTTAGACTTTGGTGGTCAGTATAATCAGTTAGTGGCTAGACGTGTTCGAGAATGTAATGTTTATTGTGAAATTTATTCATATAAAACAGATCTTGAAAAGATTAAAGAAATGAATCCTAAGGGAATTATTTTAACAGGTGGACCTAACAGCTGTTATGAAGCAGATTCACCTACATATTCAAAAGAATTATTTGAACTGGGTATTCCTGTTTTAGGATTATGTTATGGGGCACAATTAATGCAACATGTTTTAGGTGGTAAGGTAGAACGTGCTGATGTGAGAGAATATGGAAAATCTCATTTAATTGTGAGTAAAGAAAATTCAGCTTTATTTACAGATGTGCCTAAAGAATCAACTTGCTGGATGAGTCATTTTGATTATATTTCTGAGATTGCTGATGGATTTGAAATTTCATCTTATACAAAAGATTGTCCAGTAGCTTCATGTGAAAATGAAGCAAAGAAATTGTATGCTATTCAATTCCATCCTGAAGTTTTACACACAGAATATGGTAAAACAATTTTATCTAACTTTGTCTTGAATGTTTGTGGGTGTTCAGGAGATTGGCGTATGGATTCATTTGTTGAAGAACAAATCAAAGCGATTAGAGAAAAAGTTGGAGATGGAAAAGTTTTATGTGCCTTATCTGGTGGAGTGGATTCATCAGTAGCAGCAGTTCTTCTTTCTAAAGCGATTGGAAATCAATTGACTTGTGTATTTGTTGATCATGGATTACTTCGTAAAAACGAAGGTGATGAAGTGGAAGCTGTTTTTGGACCTGAAGGGCCATATGAATTAAACTTCATTAGAGTGAATGCGCAAGAAAGATATTATGAAAAATTAAAAGGTGTGACTGAACCTGAAGCCAAAAGAAAAATTATTGGTGAGGAGTTCATTCGTGTCTTTGAAGAGGAAGCAAAAAAGATTGGTGCAGTTGATTTCTTAGTTCAAGGAACAATCTATCCAGATGTTGTTGAAAGTGGATTAGGTGGAGAATCTGCGGTGATCAAGTCACATCATAACGTAGGTGGACTTCCTGATTATGTAGATTTTAGAGAAATCATTGAACCATTAAGAGATTTATTTAAAGATGAAGTTCGTAAAGTGGGGTTGGAATTAGGTATTCCTGAATATTTAGTATTCAGACAACCATTCCCAGGACCAGGACTTGGTATTCGTATTATTGGTGAAGTGACTGCTGAAAAAGTCAGAATTGTACAAGATGCAGATGCTATTTATCGTGAAGAAATTGCTAATGTTGGATTAGATCGTACAATTGGTCAATACTTTGCAGCACTGACAAATATGCGTTCTGTTGGTGTCATGGGTGATGAAAGAACTTATGATTATGCGATTGCTTTACGTGCTGTTAATACAATTGACTTTATGACTGCAGAAGCAGCACAAATTCCTTATGAAGTCTTAAATAAAGTGATGTCAAGAATCATTAATGAGGTTCGTGGTGTCAATAGAGTATTCTATGATATTACATCGAAGCCTCCTGGGACAATAGAATTTGAATAACTAGAATAGTGCCTGGTGGCTTGCAGGTAGAATATGTAAGAAAAATGCCTTTATAGACGTTTTTTTCGTGAAAATAATTCGAGAACAAAAAAACTAAGAGAATATTTTTAGAGGGTCAAATTTCATCATTTTTTTTGATGAATTTGGCCCTTTTTTGTCGTTTTATGAATTTATAGATGAAAACCATATAGTAGTTCCTAGTGGCATAGCCTTTGCCTTGTTGTGATATGTCTCGGAGGTGTTGGAGTAATAACATGAAGGGATTTCACACTAAAAAATGTTAAAAATACCTATATTTAATGTTAAATGGATTTTCAAACGACAATAACATAGATTAAAAACTATAGCATACCCCATACATTTAAAACGCTAAAAAATTAGATGTTAAATTTTTTTGAACTTGTATAATTTTTATTGACAATTTTAAATTTTACTTGTATAATTAAATTGCACAAAAGATGTGATGAAATAGGTTATATATTTAGGAGGAATATTATGGTGAACAAGGAGTTTAGTAACGTTATAAGGCAACTACGTAGTAACAATGGATTTACTATGCAAGAATTAGCAGATCAATTAGGAGTGACGAAAGGTGCAGTTAGCATGTGGGAAAATAAAGGAGTTGTGCCAAGAGATGACATTTTGATGGAAATATCCCAAAAATATAATATATCAATTGATAAATTACTTGGCAATCGCATTGATGCAACACGTGCTGAGAATAAAAAACTTTCATATATTCAACGTAATTTGGAACAACTTGATGATAAACAACTTCATAAGGCTGAACAAATGTTAAAGGTTGTTTTTGAAGATATATTTAATGATGATGAGGAGGAAGATGATGACTTGTAATGAAGTGGATAAACCTAATTTTAAGAAGGTATTGGAAAAAGCTAATGATATTTTAGTTTCTTCATATATGATAAATACTTTTCCATTTTCAGTTACGAAAGTAATAAAAGAGAAAACAAACATTGTTTGTAGGAGTTATTTAAAAGCAGGTATGTATGGAGTAGATATCAATGCATTTGGATCTAAAGATGCTATTTATCAGGTCTATAATGGTAAAGGTATTATCTTTTATAATGAGAAAATTCCTTGGAAGGAAAGACAACGTTTTAGTCTTAATCATGAACTTGGACATTATATAATGCAGCATGATTTAGATAATAAAGAAATGTATGATGTTTATGAGGTGGAAGCAAATTTCTTTGCTGCACAAATGCTAATGCCTGAGCAAGTAATAAATGAATTGCTAAAAAGAGGTAAAACAATTAATGAAAAAAATTTAGTGTCATGGTTTAATGTGTCCAAAGCTGCAGCTAGAAAGAGACTAGAAACTCTTCGTAAAATCGATTTTAATAATCGAACTTACGAAGAGAATATGGTTGATCAAAGTATATTGTTAAAATTTCAAACATTTATTGATTCAATTGCACCAAGAAAAGCTGATTATTACGATCCTTATTTTGAAGAAGAATTGCAACGAGAAAGAGACTCATGGATTTAATGAATGTTTTGATTTAGAGGAGGTGGTGTATATGAATGAAAAAAACACATTATTAGTTATTGGTAGTAACTAGATAATGTGCTTTATGACTCAAATATGTTATTTACATATATGATTAAGCAAGAAGATAATAACATATTTAAGTCTTTTATTCAATATATGATGAGATTATTGTCTGAGAATGAAGAGTATTTATAATTAAATATCGTTTTAAATATATAGTATTCAGAGGATAGTCACTTTATAAATTAAAAAGTTAGGAGGCTTAAAATGAAAAAAGCATTAGTTGTTGGATTAAATAATTATCCAGGATGTGAATTAGAATGGTGTGATAATGATGCCATTGCAATAAAAGAATTAATTGAATCAAATGGAGATGGTTCTCCAAATTTTGATGTGATTTCAATTATTAATAGTTGTTCTCAAGCTGATTTGAATATAGCGATTCAAAAGTTATTTGCAGATGATGCTGATATTGCTCTTCTGTATTTTTCCGGACATGGATATGGAGAGGGTGGTGGATATCTTTGTACAACTGACTTTTCTGAAGCTAATTATGGTGTAAGAATGACAGATGTTCTTATGTATGCGAATAATTCAAAATGTAAAAATAAAGTAATTATTTTAGATTGCTGTTTTGCAGCTAAAATGGGAGAATCTTTATTATTGAATAATAGTTCCGTTTTAGGTGCTGGAGTAACAATAATTGCTGCAAGTCAACCGTGGCAGACATCATCTGAGAATGGCAGTATACAACATGGGGTATTTACTGATTTGCTTATTCAGGCTTTAAAGGGTGGTGCTGCTGATATAAGTGGTAATATTACTCCAGCGAGTTTATATTCGTTTGTGGATCAATCCTTAGGAGCTTGGCAACAGCGTCCAGTTTTTAAAACAAATATATCCCAGTTTTTGCCAATCAGAACAGTAAATGCAAAGGTTCCAAGATGCATTCTTAGAAAATTATCATTATATTTTGAAAATGCAACTGATGAGTTTAAATTAGATCCATCATTTGAGTATACGAATACACCAAGTATAGAACACAAGGTTATAGAACCATATGCTAATCAAAAAAATGTTGATAAATTTAAAGAACTTCAATTATTTGAAAGTGTTGGATTAGTTGAACCAGTTGGGACAGAACATATGTATTTTGCTGCAATGGAATCTAAGGCATGCAAATTAACAGCGCTAGGTCTTCATTATTGGAGATTATCCAAAGATAAACGATTTTAAAAATATATTAGGAGGAAAAATGTAAATGAAAGTATTTATTTCACATAAAGATGTTGATAGTGCTCAAGCGTTGTTATTGAAGAAAGAATTTCAATCACTGGGTGTTGATGCTTATTTAGATGTACTTGATTCGAGCATAAAAAATGGAGGAAAATCATTAACAGAACATATAAAGAATCAATTGAACAATTGTACCGATATAATTATACTTATGTCTGAATCGACAAAAGAATCATGGTGGGTTCCTTTTGAAATAGGAATGTCAGCACAAATAGATATGCCTACTGCAACATTCTTGAAAGAAAACTCGACAGTCCTTAAAAGAAAGTGATAAAAACTTTATTTATAAGGATACCAGAATTAGAAGAAATATTGAAACCCCAATATTCTATGAAAACTTAAAAAAGGAGTTGAGATAATATTATGATTTACAATCTTTTTATTAGTCATTCATGGACATATAGTGATGCATATGAAAAACTTGTTGCTTTATTAGATAGCGATGCATATTTTGTTTATAAAAACTATTCTGTTCCAAAAAATGATCCGATTCATAATGCACGTTATGATTATCAGTTAAAGGAAGCAATTAGAAATCAAATGAAATATGCTAGTTGTGTTTTGATATTAGCCGGAGTGTACTCAACTTATAGTAAATGGATTAATATAGAAATTGATATTGCGAATGAATTAGGAAAGAAAATTATTGCAATTGAGCCTTGGGGAGCTGAGAAAACATCACTTGTAGTTAAACAAAATGCAGATGTTGTTGTTAAATGGCAAAAATCTTCGATTTTAAAGGAGATAAGAGGCTTTTAAAAGCTATATAAAAAGCATCAAATTGTTATGAAATAATCCTCCTTTATTTGGTCGTTCAAATAAAGGAGGATTACTTTTATTATGGCACACTTACAAGAGAAAAAATAATAATTTACAAAAAAGAAAAAACGATGAATTAAATTTTTCACAATCCAAAGAATATTGTTCAACGATATAACGTACATTATAAAGTATACCACTCTTTCATTATTTTGAGTTTCGCAAAAAGTTTTCTACATAAGAAAAGGATGTCTGGTTAAATGAAAAAACTTTTTTCGATTGGCAGTCATGAGGATAATTTGTTATGTACAAGAATAATATTTATCATAAATCTCATTGAGGATTTTGTTTAAGATACAGATGTATAAAGGAAACATATAAAACTAGAAGATAATTCTTATCTCATAAGTGAAAGTCCTACCCTACTGAATGTCAAATAAAGGAGGAAATCTAAACAAGTGTAAAATTGTGAAATATCGTGAGGAAGAATTATGGGGAATCTATATGCCTATGCTTAGGATGATCGAAGTAATTGGGAAAATTAATGTGAAGATAGTTGCATGTCAATAAAGATATTACGATGAAAATTCCATATAAATGGGCATTATGCTAAAGGGAATGTTGTTTAGTTATTAAATTTATAATTTTCCCAACATTCTTGAAAGTTATGTACTCAAATAGAATTCTTTGGGTATATAAAAAAGTATTTGTGAAATAATGAAGATATATGATAAAAATTAGAGAAAAATATGCATAAAAACTATGAAAAAGATAGGGAGCTAATCAAAAGAAAGCAAATTTGAATAGTACCGAGATTTAAAAATGTCCATAAAAATGAGCCACCTCTGTCTAGTAGACAGGTGAAATAATTAAAATTGTTGTTGATGAAGTTGTCGATGAGACAGCTTCATTTTCTTTATGTAGCTAATGTTGTTCTGTTTGTATAATATGTTCTCGTTTATATTTTATTATTCTCTGAAAGAAAAATCGTCATCATACTGGTGTGATGACGACATTAAACAAGTAACACTACTCGATTTTTTAAGTGAAATATTCAAATAAACTCTTTACTACTATTATTTCTAATGTTTGAGATTTTTTATAATGAATTTCATATCATAAAGCATTTTCATATTATTAAAACAGTGTTGAAAGTATGCTAAATCATTTAAATATTTTTATAATTATTTAATGCTTCCTTATATTCCTGTATTATTTTAATTCTGACTTTCTCAGGCTCTAAAACAATTACCTCATTAAGAAACGGAGCAAAATATGACTTAAATTGTAGTTCTGAACAATTGAAGTAATAAATTCCTTTTTCTTGATCACTTTCCGGTAATGGTATAGGTCTTTCTAGATATCTGGAATCGAATAAATCTTTACCCCTGTCTGTTAATATGACTTTATAAATTGTATTATTATTAATCGAAAACTGAACACCATTTAATTTCATTTTTTTGAATTGTTCTTCTATATCAGGTTGAAATGTTCGAACACTTGCATCAAGATATACACTTGTAATATTAAATATATGTATTGTGCTAGCGAAATATTCATTCGTTTCTTCTTTATAACCTTGATATAAAAGATAATTATATAGTCCTTCTTTAGAAGTGCAAATTTCTTTAGGACTAATAAATATTTTCTTTCCCGATTTTGTTTTTATACGGATATTTTGATTATTTTTGATTGCATCATTAATTTTATTTATTATACCTTTATAAATATTTTTTTCTCTCTCGCATTGAGGCTCTTTCAGATATGAGTAAATAATATTAGCTAAATATTCAGACTCACTTGCATTTTTTGGACAGGCATCAAGTATAAAGTCTAATTCATCATCATTTTTATTTTTTCTTATGTGTATCTTTTTTTTACGTTTTCGTTTGCTTTCACCATCTAAAATTGATGTTTCAGATATATATTTAGTAATTTTCCATGCAATATTTTGATAACTTATTTCACTAAAATCATGAACATTACTTTCAGTTGTGATTGCCTCCTGTATTTTCTGTTTTAAAGAATTTATATTATGGTTATAGTTTGAATAATGATTTATTATTATTTTTTTTATTATATCTGATTTATTTTTTCCTGTTTTAAATAATTTTTGATCTTCAATTATTTTCTCATAAGCAATAGGATCTAAGTATATGGTAATTTGATTATCTGTCATTTCTTTCTCCTTTCAACCCATATTTTGTAGGTGCTTATATATACTATTTTATCTAATTATTATATTTATTCAATATATTTTGTGGGTGCATTGAAAATATAAATAACCATATTAATATTATTTTAAATAAAATATAATATAGGTATAGACATTATTAAAGAAAGGAGGATAATAAATGGCGACACACCATGGCGGAAAGATTGGAAAAGCAGCTAAGACTTTAGCGAATAAAAAAAGTAGTAAATCTGCAAAATCTAAAGCTGGGGCTACTTTAGCTAACCACAAGCATAAATGTCATTAGATGTATTATTTTTAAGCAAAGAGAGGTGATTGATAGTGTATAAAACAGGAGAAAAGCCAGGTAAGGGAACTTACGTCTGCACAAAATGTGGCACAGTTGTAACATTAGATGATACTAATGATACTTTACCACCATGTCCAAAATGTCATAATGTAACCTATCGTAAAATATCATAAGGCAACTCATTTGTATGGATATAGTAAAAACATTATTAATTCTTTAACAATAACTAACTAATCTATTTATGTTTTACCCAATACTTTATGTAAAGTTTCTTTTTATAGATAGCTTTGTTGATAATAGTATTGGGTAAAACATAAGCTTGAATATTTTTAAGTTTAATAGAACAATACTAGTTATAAAATAAAAAAATTTACATATCACTTATTTAATCTAATAAATACTATAAGTTGAAAGAAGGTTTTAATTTGATAAAAGATCAATACAGTCTATTAGAAAGTTTAGGAGAACAAGTATATTTTTTACAAAAATCAATTGAGGAGTATGATTCGGGAGTAATAATAGAAGCTAAAAGGATAGCTACGATCTTAAGAATTTTATTTCATCATACAAGTAAAAGTAAAGCACTACTTTATTTATTAGATGACTTAGACAAAACATATTTTCTTAGTACTTCAGTTCCTTATTCAGAAAATAATCTATTAACTCATTTTGGACTTTTGAATCTCCGTGCTTCCAATGATGGAGCTAAGATGAAAGCAAGATTATCAAAAGATATTACCTTTAGCCGATGGGTAACATTTGACATTTGGTGGAATGAAATCATTATCAAAGATGAAAATTCACAAACATATACTAGAAAACAATTGATAACGAAAATTGCAAATACTGATGGTGGCGCTCATGTAGATGACAATACCACATTATCTTATGAAAATCTGAAAACTGGAAAGGGAACAGGATGGTATTTTAAAGGATCAAATTCTAAAATTGAACAACATATTAATAGTAATGTTGCGTTTGAATCAATAAGAGAAATTGCTTTTGAAGTACTTCATTCATTGAAAAATAAGTACCCTATGTTAGATATTAAAATTTTTTAAAATAACACTTTAACAACTGATTATTTATGGAAAGTTAATGATTAATCAAAAATGTGACAATATGCTGAATGATAAATTTGAACTGATTTTCTAAGCAAAAAAAACGTTATATTTTAATCAAATTAATCTTGAGGGTATTAAATTAAACGAATTAAAAAGTAAGTGAATTTATGTATTTTGGTATATGACGGACGATGTGGCTTTAACTAGCGGTTTGATGGTGGCTATCATATAATAAACAGAGTGGCTCTCGCCACCCAATATATACATATATTCGACTGCCAGATTTATTGTCCAAATTAGAGTTGTCAAGAATACAAGGAACATATAAAAATAAAATCAAACAATAAGAAAAATGCAATCTTCTTATTCTTGATGAGTGGCTGTTAGTTAATACAAGCAACATTGAACATCAAGATATATTGGAAGTATTGGAGAAAAGATACAGAATGCATTCAACAATATTATGTTCACAATTTGATGTAGGAGGATGGCATAGCAAGCTAGGTGGTGGTGCATTAGCTGATGCTATAATTGATAGAATTATACCAAAATCACATACAATAAAGATACTAGGTGATAAATCAATGAGAAGTCGATAAAAAAAGAATCCTGATTTAACAAGAATCAGGATTTCATTATTGATTAGATTCATCGGAATGGCTGGTCAGCTCAATCGGAATGATTGGTCAACTTGAGCAGAATAATCAATAAGTAAGCATAAGGAGCAAAGAATATGAAACAAGGTAAAGTCATACTTTTTGATATTATTGTTGGTGTTATTGTTTGTTTAATATGTATCAGTTTTTCAGCAAAGGATATGATTGTTCAAACGGTTAATGAAGGAGCTATTGGTCATGCAGTAGCCATTCGTATTATGGATGACGTTGATGAAGCCTTTCCTGATACACCTATTGATACATTGATTGATATTCAAGAGTCTCTTGGAAATTCAAAAGCACTTGATACAATAACAGGTAAGTATATAGATGCAATGAGTGATGCTATATCAAACAATCAAGTTCCTCAATATCCAGATATTTCAAATGATTTAGTCGCATTAGCTAATGAAACGATTAATACAATAGAAAATCATTTAAATATTGAAATAAGTGAATCACAGCAACAAGTTATTCTTTCACAACTTCTTGAAAAAAGTCAGGATATTGAATCATCAATTCAAACGTATATTGATTCTCTTATAAATACAAGTTATTTACCTGATGTTCAATCAATGCTTATGAAGATGTATCAGTTTATAACATCTTGAATCTTTAGGTTTATTCTTTTGATTGTTTTGATTATTAGTGTTTATTTGATTGTTTCTTGGAAACAATCACTGAATAAAATCATGATGCATTTAGGCATATACCAGTGTTCATTGTGGGAATTGTTGTTGCATGGGTCATTCCAAGTATTGCTCAAAGTATTGGATTTGAACTTACAAATCATTTCTTAGGGAGAGCAATGTACATCAATACAGGCATGATGCAGATTATAGGGATGATAGTGCTTGTTATAGTGATTGTTTTGGTATTGATATTAAAGATTATTCAAAGACAAAAACAACCTGTTTAAAATGTATACTAATTTGTCAGTTTTCTAATCAGTATTTATTCAAATTCATGGACATTTTATATGATCAAGCAAAATATTAGTAAAAAGAAACTTATCTTTATAATAATATTATTAAATGCATGTTTGATAGGAATGGATAATGATGTGTTTAACCTTCAAATGCCTTATGATGATATTTCTGCCTTATCTGTGAAATCACATGTTATAAATAAAGTGATATAAATATAATATATTGATAGATAGTTCATAGAATTATTTGAACAAGTACAAACTTTTACGTTTTATTATCTAATATTTGAGTAATTATGTAATAGAAATAATGTAATGTAAAAAGAATTTGAGCATAATTTATATGATAGTATATTTTATTTTGTCAAAGTAATGATATGTTTTAATTATTTAGATAATTTGATAAAAAACATTATAAGCAATATCTAAAAAATATTTCAAGTTATATTTTTGTTGCCTATTTTGTTAAAAAGGCTTTTCATTTCACCTTTTTTAAGTGACCTTACAAATATTTATTTCGTTACAGCCCCTAGTATTCTATTTAAATAAAAAAATGAAAATTTATGTTTAGAATTGATATGTCATTTGTCAAATAAATAAGATATAATAAGTAATATAGATGAGAGTGTGGTGTGACGATGAATAATTTATTTGATATATTGCCAGAAAATTTTTTTAATATCTTTTATAAGAATAAAAGAATTATGAGTGACTGTCTTTTTATACTCTATGATTATATGAAGGAGGATACTGCGTTTGCTTCGTTGAAGGAAAATGTTATTTTTGAATTAACAAAGTATTTTAATAATCATATTGTTGAGATAGATGATATAGAAAGTCATGCTGCTAAAGATAAAGCATATTATGTTTATCGACGTTTTAAAGAATGTAAATGGATTACAGAAGAAGTAGGAAATAATTATCAAATTTATACAAGTTTTGAAGATTATGCTATTGTAATTTTAGAAGCTTTTATGAATCTAGATAAAGACAGTGATGTTGAATATTCTAGTATGGTTTATGGTATATATAAGTCTTTTATTAATTTCGATGTTGAAAATGGTCATAAAACATTGGAAGCAGAATATAGCCGTACTAAAGAAGTGATGACAAAATTAAAAAATCTAAATACAAATATTAAACGATATATTAAGAGACTCTTAAAAGATAATATGAAAAATAATTTAAATGATATATTAAATGCTTTATTAAGTGATTATCAGGTTAAGATTATTGATAGGGCATTTTATAATTTAACAACACGAGATAATCCGGTTAAATATAGAAATAGTATTATTTCACAAATTCAAAGGATAAGAGATAATGAAATATGGGCAGATACTATTGTTAGAAATATCATGGTTACCAAAGATATTGATTATAATGAAGCTTATGATCTTTTTGACCAACAAACTTTATATATTCTTGAGGCTTTTGAAAATATTATGGATTTGATTAATGAAATTAGTCGTAAAAATGAAAGGTTTGTTGCTGCGGCAACAAATCGAATCATGTTTTTGATTAATGTTAAGGAAGATATTGGTGGTAAGATTAATGAACTCATTAAAGAAGGGCAAAGAGATGCTACACTTTTTGAAGATATTACGCATATATCAATTAATAAGTATTTAGACGAAGAATCATTATACACACCTAGACAACCAAGAAAATCTATGGAAGTTGAATTGATTATTGAACCGCATCTAGATGAGAATGTACGAGCAGAAGCTTTAGCAAAAATGAAATTGAATGCAAGATATACAAAGATTTCAATTGAAAAAAATATCTTAGAAATATTAAAAGATAATCATGAAATTTTAGGATCTCAATATTATGAAGAGAAAAAAGATATCTCGCTTTTTGTTTTAACATGGTTATATGGGTATAGTCAAAATGCAAAATATCAAATTGAACCACTTGATAAAGTAATTATAAAAGATAAATATCAATTTAGAGATTTTATTATACGAGGAGTCAAATAAATGAATAAAAATGAATTAATGAATAAGGTATTACAAGAGTATACGAGTCTTTCTGATATACAAAAAGATAAATTTTCTCGTATTGCTAATAGATTATTAGCAGTTAATTATCTATGTGGTGGTAGAAAGAAAGATCGTGATGATTATTTTTTTATCCAAAGCAATGAACAATTATTCCAATGCTTTTTTGCTATATTAGATTATAAATTTTATTTAAAGAAAGTTGACAGTATTGCTTATATCAATAATAACCAAAACTATAATCATCTTTCTATTAATCAACTCTATTCTGTTATTCTTCTTTTATTAAGAAAATTATATTTTCAAAAATCATTGGAATTGCAGGATACAGACTTTATTAATATAACATTAGGTGAATTGCATGCAGAAATTGAAGCTACTGGACTGTATGATAGGCGTATTACAAAAACTGAATTAAAAGACGCATATCAGTTTTTATCTCGATACAATATATGTGAAAGAATTGGTGAATTAAATGATGATGATACACGCTTGATTATTTATCCAACTATAAATTATATTTTACCTGTTACTAAAATTGATGAACTTACTAATCGTATAAATAACTACAAGAAGGGAGATAATAATGAAAACATTAACCAAAGTGAAGTTGATTAATTGGCATTCATTTACCAATGAGTCATTTGAAGTTTATCACAATACTTTGATGACTGGAGAAAATAGTGCAGGAAAATCTACAATATTAGATGCTATACAATATGTTTTGACTGTTGGAACATGTAAATTCAATAAAGCAGCTAGTGATATTGGAACAAGAACTTTAGAATCTTATATTAGATGTAAAACTGGAAAAGAAGGTCAAGAATATGAAAGAAATGGGGATGTTTCTTGTTATATTGCTTTAGAGTTTTATGACGAAAAAACAAGACAATATCAAGTGATAGGAGCGGCTATTGACTTGATGAGAGGTAGTAAACCTATTCGTGATTTCTTCCAAATTATTAATACGCAAATTAAAGATGTGACTTTTATCTTGGATGACAAAGTCCTCACGAGAAAACAGTTTAAAGATATATTAATACAAAACAAACAAATAGCTTATTTTAAGGATACTATAAAAGAAGGTAAAAGATTATTTGCTAATGCACTAAGTGTTAAACCTAAATATTTTGAATTGGTTTCACGTGCATTGGCTTTTAAAGCTATTGATAATGTTTATAATTTTATTATGGACTTTTTATTGAAAGAGGATTATGTTGATATTAATAATTTAAGACAAAGTATTCAACATTATCAGCAACTAGAAGAGCAACTTAAAGTTAGTAAGGTTGAATGTGATGCACTTGCAAAGATTGCAAAGCAATATGATGACTTTGCAACAATGGAATTTAAGAAAGAAGTATTATTATTTGTTAGAGAAAAAATGACTGAAAAGCATTTATTACATTTGATAGAACAGGATAAGAATAATGAAAAGAATTATAATGCAAAAGTTAATCAACTAAACTATAAACTGATACAGATTGACACACAATATGAGTCTTATAGAAAACAATTAGATGTACTGGAAGACTCAATGCAACAAAATGAATCTTATCAATTAAGAAAAAATTTAAATGAAAAATTTAAAGAACTTGATAGAGAAAAAAATAAGAATGAAAATAAATATAAAGACGTTATTCAAAAAATTAAAGATGAAGCAAGACTATTAAAGAAGATAAATGGACAAAATAAGTTTATTGATTATGTCAATAACTCTCAATATGATGGTGAAGTACTAAATGAGCATATACAAAATGTAATTCATTATATTAAAGAAAGAAAAAATAAATTATATAAAGATATTCAAGATAAAAAAATTCATTTGAAAGAGAATATTGATGAATACAATGATATTTTAAACAAATATAATGCATTAAAAAATAATCAATTTAGCTATAAAAATGAAATTCAGGAGTTGATTAATCTCTTAAAAGAAAAACTTTTTATGCATTATGGAAAACATGTTGAAGTAAAACCATTATGTGAATATTTGGAAGTAAAAGATGAAAGTTGGAGAAATGCTCTTGAGGCTTACTTAAATACACAGAGATTTGATATCATTATTGATCCAGAATATTTTGAATATGCATTACTAGTATATGAGGAATATAAGAATAAAAGAGGAATTTATGGAGTAGGAATTGTTGATGTTGCAAAATTAAAAAAATATGACGATATTGAAATTGATGGTACGTTAGCAAATCAATTAATCTGTAAAAATACATATGCTAAATGGTATGTCAATATGTTATTGAGATATGTCAAATGTGTAGATGATGCCAGAGACTTACGCAAGCATAGAACAGCTATTACTCGAACAGTTATGTTGTATAAGAACTATACAGTGCGTGCGTTAAATCCACGATCTTATAAAGTTCCTTTTATTGGATATAATGCTATCAAGATACAAATGAAACAACTAGAAGTCCAATTAACTAATTTAAAAGAAATCATTGATAAAGAAAAAAAGGACGTCGATCAACAACAAAAGATTTTAGATTTGATTAATCAATCTCAAGCAGAAAGTATTTCTTTTCAAATAGACATTATAGATGAATATCAATCTATAGAAAAGCAGTTGCATGACATCAAAACACGCTTAGATAATTTAAAATTAGATGACTCTATCTTTGCGTTGCAAGAAGAATACGATAAATTGAGTGAACAATTCAGTTATATTAGAACTCAAAAAAGAGAAACAACAGAAGAAGTTGGAAAAATAAAAGATCAATTGAAATCTATTAAACATCAACTTGAGCAAAATCAAAAAAATCAGCAAACTATTCATGAAAGTATTGTTCAATATGAAATGGATCATATTGATATTACTCAACAAACTGATCAATGGGTCCGAGACTATGAAAAACGTTACTTTAGAGATTTTCAAAGCATTTTTAAATCTATAGATCAATGTGAGTCACAATATGATAAAGATTTATCAACTTCGAAAAATAATATTGTCTTTATGATGAATAATTATAATAATGAGTTTAATATTGGTTTTGAAAACTCATTGGATGATATACAAAGTTATTTAAAAAGATATTTTCAATTAAGAGATATGGATATTATTGATAAGACAGAAAAAACTAGACAAGCTAAACTCAAGTGTGAAGAATCATTTAAAACATCATTTATTTCTGGATTAAATGAAAAAATAGAGAATGCAAAAAGAAATATCAATGCTTTAAATAAAGGATTATCACAAAGAAATTTTAATGGCGAGACATATGAATTTATTGTAACAGCAACAAAAAAAGAAAATTTCAAAGAATATTATAAAATTATACAGACTGGCAAGGAATATATGACAGATAATCTTTTGTCTGAAACCTTGAATGATGGCCAACGACGTGTTATGGATGAATTATTTGCTAAATTATCATCAGTTGAAAATGACAAAGAAACTGATAAAACGTTAATGGAATATACTGATTATCGCAATTATTTGGATTATGATATCAAGATTAATTATGATGATGGATCGTTTGCTTATTTTTCAAAAGTTAATAAAGAGAAATCTGGAGGAGAAACACAAACACCTTTTTATGTCATTATGGCTGCAAGTTTTGAGCAAGTTATTCAAAATCAAAGACAAAATGAAGATTTTGGATGCGTTGTTCTCTTGGATGAAGCATTCAATAATATGGATGAAAGAAGAATTCAAGAGATGATTAAATTTTATAATGAAAGAGATATACAAACGTTTATTATTGTTCCTCCATCAAGAGCGGCAACTATTATTCCTTATGTAAATACAAGATTGTTAGTAATTAAACAAGATAACCATTCTTTTGTGGAAGTGATTACTGATGAAAAATAAACAATTCCAAATTTTAAATAGATTACTTGATAAATATGAGAATAGTGCGTATTTTAAAGGAACATCGTCTAAAAAAAGACGTATTACACTTAAGCTTTATAAAATGTTTCCTGATTATGGAAAAAGTGACCATTATTTAGAAACAGAGACAATTGAAAATGAAGTAGAAATTTTATTGAAATTAGGATTTGTTACTGAAGGGAGAAGTAAGGATTTTGGAAATCGTGAAATTGTACTAAATACAGATGAAACAGTGATTGATAGCATATATCAATACATAGGTAGAGAGAATTTAAAACAGTATAGAACTGTATTCTTGAATGAAATTAAAAAATGTCAAGCAAGTGGTTTTATCAAGGATTTTCTTCAGGAAATTGAAAAAAGAACTTTAGAATATCAATCATTAGCTCCCTATTTAGAAACCAATTCTGTTTCTGAATTACATGATATAATTCGCATACTAGATGCAATGATTAACCAACAAGAAGAAATATCATTTCGAAGGTTTTCCGTTATGACTTTGCAAGATTCGAAAAAATTGGAATTATATAAAAATAAGATTTATCATATTGCTCATGATTTTTATGATGATTCATTTGATAACGAAAATGAAGTTTTTGAACATTTTGGTATTATGAGAAATCCTTCAATGATTTATGTTAAAGGTCATATGAGTTTTCAAATTCATAATCAAATGATTAATCTTGAAGATTTTGATAATCAATTTGCATTTTTTTCTGAACATATTAACCACTTAAAAATACAATGTATTAACGTGAAAAATGTAATAACAGTAGAGAACTGGACATCATTTCATGATTTAAAATTAAATGATTCATTAATCGTTTACTTAGGTGGATTTCATAATTCGATATTGAATGAATTTTTATTTAAATTATATAACTATTTAGGAAATCAAGTTAAATATCTCCATTTTGGCGATATTGACGCTGGAGGATTTTATATTTATTTAAACCTTATTCAAAAAACGGGGATTCCTTTTCAAACGTGGAAGATGGATATTTCAACTTTAAAACAATATGAAATGTATACGAAGCCATTAACACTAAATGATAGAAATAGACTTCTTAAATTGAAAGAAGAATATAATCAACCGGTTATTGATTATATGTTAAAGAAAAATATTAAGTTAGAACAGGAAATTATAACTTTTGATTAATAATTATTTATTATTAATAAGGTTTTGAAACAGTATAGCTCGTTTACAATCAAAGTAAGAATGACAATATTTTACATTTTAATCTTTTATTGGACACTGAAAAACTTGGTATTTTCATTCATTTGGAGATTAAGTGTATTTGGAGAATATTTTATGATTAAAGACTTCCGTTTTATTTGTTAAAATGCTTTAGTGCTTGTATATTATAGGCATTTATATAGGTCAAGTAAAAGTGAAAATGCCTTAAAAAATATTAAACATTTTCTCTTGACTTTATTACTTCAGATGAATTTTATAATTTTAAAATATTCATTTTCAGTATAAATGAGTAAATAAAATGATTCCGCAAAACATGAATCAAACAAAAGGATTATATGATATAGGAATTAAATTAGAATTCAAATAATGACTATAAAGTAATTCGAATTGTATCGAAATCATAATCTTCCTAAGTTTTTGCTTTGTACTCTGAGTATTTCACTAAAAAGATGACACCGTTTCACTCATTTGATGACGTCATCACACCAGTGTGATGATAAAAAAATAGTCACTATAGATTTGACCATAGTGACATTTTTTATTAATCCTTTTTCGCGTTCTCATTGATTTGTTGCCCTTTATATGAATAGTATATGAAGACGATACTATTCTATCAAGTATGGCATCTGCTATTGATCCTCTGCCTAGATTTTTGTACCAATAAAGGTAAAGGGATTTTTTATTATTATAGGGAAAGTCTTACATAGCTAAAATAAGTAAATTTAATAATGTTAAGAAAAATGATACAAATGATTATAAAAAATATATAATAGTATAAAAGAAACGGAGGAGGTTTACTGAATGGATAATAATTCAAAAATGATTATTTATACAACAGAAGATGGTTTGGTGAAAATAGAAACAACTTTTAATAATGAAACAGTTTGGTTATCGTTAGATCAAATGTCATCATTATTTCAGAGGGATAAATCCACTATATCTAGACATATTAAAAATATTTTTGATGAAGGCGAATTAATTAAAGAATCAGTTGTTGCAAATTTTGCAACAACTGCCAGTGATGGAAAAACATATCATGTTGATTACTATAATTTAGATGTTATTATTTCTGTTGGCTATCGTGTGAAATCAAAACGAGGGGTTCAATTTAGAATATGGGCAACTAATCTTATTAAAGAATATATGAAAAAAGGTTTTGTTCTTGATGATGATCGTTTAAAAGAATTAGGCGGTGGAGGATACTTTAAAGAGTTGCTTGAAAGAATTCGAGATATTCGTGCATCTGAAAAAGTATTTTATAGACAGATACTTGAAATATATGCTACAAGTATTGATTATGATCCAACAGCTGATGTTTCTATCCAATTCTTTAAAAAAGTACAAAATAAGATTCATTATGCTATTCATGGAGAGACTGCAGCTGAAGTTATTTATCATAGAGTAGATGCTGAAAAGGAATTTATGGGTTTGACTACTTTTGCAGGTAATCAACCAACACTAAGAGAAGCAAAAATTGCAAAGAATTATCTCAATGAAAAAGAGTTAAAGGCAATGGGGCAACTTGTATCAGGATATCTTGATTTTGCAGAAAGACAAGCACAGCGTGAACAAGTGACGACAATGGAAGATTGGGTCAAACACCTAGATAATATTTTAAGATAATATTTTAACGGTCACTGGAGAACAATTATTAGTTGGCAATGGTTCGGTTTCTCACCAACAAGCTATGGAAAAAGCTGAAACAGAGTATAAGAAATATAAAGCAAGAACATTAAGTGATGTAGAAAAAGATTATTTAGCCGCCATTAAAGAATTAGAAAATTTGAAATAACTTCATCTATTACTATGTTTGAAATTTAGTTTAGTGTCAAAAAATCAATGATTTCTATTTAAAACTATTATTGTAAGAATAGACATGAACTATGAATTAAAATAATCAATTTTTGTGATTGTTAATGAATTCCTTTTTGCTTTAAAGATAAATCATTTATTAATTTATTTCCAAAAATAATATTTTCATTTTTGAAAAATTTTATGGTTGATTTTAATATTGAAAATTATAGATCTTATTATTCAAATAAGTATAATATTTATTAATAATGAGATGTTTAATCTCAAAGCATCCTATGATGACGAGTGACGGATCTGACTCGTTGGTAAAATAAAAAATGGCTCAAGGATACCAGATAGGGAAATCTATAACATCTTTTTTAGGCTGTTGGCTTTTTGTTTGCCAATAGCCTGAATGCTATTTATTGTTTGATTTTTTAGTTTCAAAAGGATTTCATACATTAAAGAATTTTTATAATAACGATGACCAATAAAATGACTAAATAAATGACCAAATAAAAATAGAGTTATTAATTTATTAATTAACTTATAAAATGAATAAAGACATATTTTAGCTTTATTTTATCCAATTATAAGTATTATAATTGATTAAAGAAGATTTATATGTATTGATTTGTATAATTTCCATATGGTGGTTCTTTTAAAATATATTTTTTCTAATATAATGATGATGAAAAAAAGTAAGCATAGGGAGTAAAGAATATGAAACAAGGTAAAATCATACTTTTTGATATTATTGTTGGTGTTATCGTTTGTTTAATGTGTATCAGTTTTTCAGCAAAAGATATGATTATTCAAACGGTTAATGAAGGAGCTATTGGTCACGCAGTAACCATTCGTATTATGGATGTCGTTGATGAAGCCTTTCCTGATACACCTATTGATACATTGGTTGATATTCAAGAGGCTCTTGGAAATTCAGAAGCTCTTGATACAATTACAGGTAAATATATTGATGCAATGAGTGATGCTATATCAAACAATCAAGTTCCTCAATATCCTGATATTTCTAATGATTTAGTCACATTAGCAAATGAAACGATTAATACAATAGAAAATTATTTAAATATTGAAATAAGTGAGTCACAGCAACAAGTCATTCTTTCACAACTTCTTGAAAAAAGTCAGGATATTGAATCATCGATTCAAACGTATACTGATTCTCTTATAAATACAAGTTATTTACCTGATGTTCAATCAATGCTTATGAATATGTATCAGTTTATAACATCTTGGATCTTTAGGTTTATTCTTCTGATTGTTTTGATTATTAGTGTTTATTTGATTGTTTCTTGGAAACAATCACTGAATAAAATTATGATGCATTTAGGCATACCAGTGTTCATTGTGGGAATTGCTGTTGCATGGATTATTCCAAGTATTGCCCAAAGTATTGGATTTGAACTTACAAATCATTTCTTAGGGAGAACAATGTATATCAATACAGGCATGATGCAGATTATAGGGATGATAGTGCTTGTTATAGGGATTGCTTTGGTATTGATATCAAAGATTATTCAACGCCAAAAACAAACAGTTTAGAATGTATATAAAATAAATATTTAAAAGTTTTATAATTTAGCTAGATGATAAATAATAGTATGGGGAATATAGATGTCTGATTAAACTATATTTGTTGAATGTGTTAATTCATAAAAGATTAAAATGATAATTTTTCACTTTTTAATATAGTATTGCATAATCAATTATTCAAACTAATATTAGATGCAAAAATATTAATATTTGTTTAGAATAAATGGTCTGATTTGGAAAGTGAATTAAAATTTATTTAAATCATAAAATCAAAAAGCAGTATTAAAGAAATTAAAAAATCTATTAATCAATGAATATGTCATTATTCTAGTTAATAGGTAGAAAGAAGGGGAAATAATTGAAAAAATTATTTATAAGGTATTAATAGCAATATTATTTATTTTTCCATTCATAACAGGTTGTTCATCACATTCTGATGATCAAGAAGAACAAAACGTTATAGAATCTGGAATTCAAACTATTTTTGAAATAGAATGTGATGAAAATTGGTTTTTTAGTAAATATGATGTGGACATGTATATTGATGATGAATATGTGGGTTTTATTAGTCATGGAGGAAATGAAACAATTGAAGAAAAATTGGAAAAAGGAAATCACAAGATAAAGTTTACGAATACTGAAGATAGTGAAGTTACTGGAGGAGTAGAAATTAAAGTTGAAAAAGAAGAAACATATAAAATGAATTTGTCTTGTCATAGTAATGAAATTTCAGTTGAAGTTCTTGAAGGAACTCTAGTAGAAGATGAAGAATCAAATGTTGATGTTCCTGAACAAGAAGATACTAAGACAGAGGATAATAAAGCAATTGATGAAAATCCAAAAGAAGAAGTTGAAGATGTGATACTTACTCCAGATAATTGCCCTGAATTAGAAGAATTACTAACATTAAAAGACGAATTTGATTCAAAAATTTCAGATTTTGCTTCTAAATACGCTGGAGATAAAATTGAATTTGATGCTAATATTGCTTCAATGTCTTATCATGAGAATTACAATACAAGATTTGATTTTTTTGATTCTTGGTGGTGATTATAGTGAAACATCAGTTTCAGGCCCTTATTTTCAATTGAGTGATGTTAATGTATTGGATTTAAATTTAGTTGGAGATAATATTCCGGATTCTTTAGCAACTGGAATGAATATTCATATTATTGCAATTGTAGATGAATATGATTCAAATTCAGGATTGTTTCAACTTGTTCCAGTTGAAACAAGAATGCGATAATGATATTAATGAGTAAAGGAAAGAGGTAAAGATTAAATGGCTGTAATATTAAAAAATTTAAGTTCAGATGAAAAAGTGGCATATCTGTATAAACCTATATTAATAGTTTTACAAGAAGCTGGAGGCAAATTAGATAGATCAGAAATAAAAAGTAGAATATCTGACTTAGATGAGCAAATTGCAGAATTTGCAGAAGTAGTAAAAACATCTAAGTCTACTGGAAATACATATAAGGAATTTAATTTCAAATTTAACTTTGCGATTAAAGAATTATCGTTTGTAGAGTATTTGAGTTATACAAAAGGAAATCCAAATATTACTTTAACAGATAAAGGTTTAAACGTAGATATAGATTCTTTAGATGTCAACAAAGAAATTATGATTCCAGCTAAAAAATTTTGGAATGAATTAAGTAAAAAGAATAAAAAGAACGAAGAAAATAAAACAATTGAAAATGATGTTGATGAATCAATGTCTGAAGATAGAATACTTAATGATTTTAAGGAAAATTTACTTCGAGCTATTGCAAATATGAGTCCTAAGAAATTTGAAGCATTTTCTAGAGCTTTATTAACTAAAATGGGAGTTGAATTTACAAATAAAGGTGTGCAAATTAGCAATGATGGTGGTATTGATGGCTACGGCTATCATAGAGATCAAGATGATTTTAGAACTACAAGGGTTGTTATACAGTGTAAGAGATACAATACTGGTCCTGTTACAGAACCAGATATTAATCAATTTTTAGGAGCAATGAATAAATTTCAAGCTGACTATGGTGTTTTTATTACAAATAGTCGTTTCACTAATAGTGCAAGAATTGCATCAAGAGAAGGGTCTCCAATTACATTGATAGATGGTAATGACTTGGTTGATCTTGTCATAAGATATCAATTGTATATTACACCTGTTACTACATATGTATTAGATGATTTCTATAATGAATAATATTGTATAGTTTATAGGAGGTTACTTTATGTCAAAGACATCATTTGAAAAAGCAATTGAAAAACAAATTAAGGAAAGTAAACAACAGGAACAAAGGCAAAAGCAGGAAAATAGAAGATTAGAAAGACAAAGAAAAAGAGAATCTGAAAAGAAAATTCAAATTCAACAACGAACTGATAATGCTTTATCAATTGTTAGGACATCGACTAGAATTGGAGATATGACTATTATGAATGAAACATATGAAATAATGCTTAAAATTCTTTTAGATAAATATACAGGTAATATTGATGAACCTATTAATGAAAATATTAGTATTTTTCCTACAAATATCCAATCAGATATTGAATTGAATTTTGAAGTTTTAAAAGATTATGGAATGATTTTTAATTGGCGTTTGTATATAAACGGACACTTTACTCTTTATTTAAGTTATGATGCTATCAATTATTTTAATAATAAGAAAAAAGCAGAAGAAAATAAGCAAAAAAATTATATACAAATTGGGAATTTGAACGCTAATGGAAGCAACGTTGTATTAGGTGACTTGTTTAATTCATCTTTATCTATTGATAATTCAATACAATCAATAGAAAACGAAATTAGAGAAAAAGGTGGAGATGATAAAGAAGAATTACTTGCATTATTTGAAGAAGTAAAAGATTATGCAGAAAATATTCAAAATTGTCGTTCTGTTACTAAAAATAGAAATTTATTAAGCAAGTTAAAAGAACATGTTTTTAAAAATAGTTGGTTTTATGCAGAAGTTGTAGCATTTTTAGGAGAAGTAGTTTTAAAAACTATGGGTTAAATATCTATTAATGATATTTATAGTAAGGTATTTTGTTATGAAAGTTGAATCTACGAAAGTAAATCTTTTTTTGAGGAAGTAAGATTATATATAGAGTATATGAGTGATTTGTGGATGAGAACGATAAATTTCTTCTATATTGCTTTATTTCATAGACTATTTAATGTATTTGACATGTATGAAGTATAATTTTAAAAAAATACATTATATTATTTCATAATATTTGAGTCATTTTAAAATGACAAAATAAATGCGCTAGATTTAGCGATATTTACATAATTAGCGAAGATCAGATAATTTATTTAAGAAGCTTTATAAAAAAATTTATAATCAATACCCAGAAACTATCTCGAGTTATATTGTGATATATAAAGAATTATATAATGAATGAATTTTATCGTATATTCAATAAGTATAAATATTTATTTTGTTAAAAATACTTTCGATATTTGCAAAAAGATAACATGAGAATTTATTCTATTTTCAAATAATTGTTGTAGGTCATTTGCATACATGAGATAATAACAGTATACATTTTAGGGAGGAAAATATATAATATGGAATTTCCAAAACAAATAAAAGATATAGTATATAATTTGCTAAGAGAACCAAGTCTAGAAAAAATGCGAGAATTTTTACATGCCCAAACAGGTGAGCATAATTCTATTGATTTTAAGTCTCAATGGATAGAAAATGCAACTTTAGCAAAAGAAATGCTTGCTTTAGCCAATTCATATGGAGGAATTATACTGTTTGGGGTATCTGAAAATGAAGATAAAACGATTTCTATAAACGGATTATCAGAAATTATAGATAAAGCTGATATATCAAATGGTATTAAAAATTATATATCGTCAAATTTAAAATATGAAATTTATGATTTTGTATATAATACAGCGGAATATGATTATTTAAAAGATAAAAAATTTCAAATGTTAGTTGTAGAAGATACACCAGAGTTTATTCCTTTTTTATCAAAAAGAGAAAGTGGATCATTAAAACAAAATATGATTTATGTACGCCGTGGGACTTCTTGTGAAATTGCGAATGAAGAGGAATTACAATCTATTCTTGAAAGGCGAATTAATTATTTGCATCCACTTAGTGGAGAACCATTGTCATTAGAAGAACATTTAAATCAATTAAAAATTCTTTATGATAACATTGATGAAGAGCATGTTTATTATAAAAATGGTTTATCAAAGGGAATGAAATCTATTTTTGATTCTGTTGTGAATGTATTTGGAGATGAAAAGGTCGTTGAACCTAATCCTTTATATCCTTCTGAAAACTATGAACAATTTATTTCTAGAATGATTAATGCAAAAAAGAAGAAAATTGAAAGAATTCTTGATTTATATTAAAGCAGTGAAATAAAATAATTATAATTTTTGGTTGAGATACAATCCAAATTATTGAATTAACCATGTTGAAGATTTGATATAATTTTGATGCACGAAGTATGACAAAATAACTGATAAAAACTATATTGAACTAAATGTAAGTTAAATGAACTATTTACTTAATGAGTTCGAATGTTAATAGCACAGAGTAGATATTCTCTAATTGCAAGTAGAAATTTGAAATAGGGATATATGAAGAAAATACGAAATGGGTGAATATTATAATGTATATAAATAAAATACATATTCAGAATTATAGGAATTATAACGATTTTTCAATGAATTTTCATAAAGGACTTAATGTAATTATTGGTTCTAACAATACCGGTAAAACGGGATTATTATATGCAATTTATCTACTTGAGCATCCTTCTATTGTATCTGTTGATGATTTTAACAAAAACAATCTGCTCAAATACACTGAATTGTATGTTGATTATCCACCGGAAATTGCTATAGAATATTACATTAGCCATAGAATTACAGAAGATGATACTAGCGATGAAAGTATAATAAGACTTTTACCATTCTTGGGTATAAAAGAATTTGAAGAAAACAGAACCGAAAAAGATGGTAAGATTGAATATAATATAGCTGCAAAAATCAAAGCAGTCTTTTCTTTGGATGTAAGGTATTTAGAAGACTATAGAAAAGAATTTAAATTAACCAATAATTTTGATGAATACTTTATGATGTTGAATCGCTTTGTTGAAAAACATTATTCTTGGAGTTACACTAATGGAATTACAGATACAAAAGCAGAACAAAAGATGGCAACAAGTATATTTGATATACGATTGATTGAAGCTGAAAGAACGAATGAAGAAGTTAGAAAAGAAGTAAAGCGAGAAATAGATGCTTTTACTAGGGATTCTAAGCGCGCTGCAGAATTGGATACTTTGAGAAAAAAAGTTTCGGATGAGTTGAAGATTATTTTGAATGATTCCATAACAAAATTATCAGACTTATTTAAAAATGAAAATAATGAAATTGGTTTGAAAAAAGGTAATGTTTCAATATTTTCAGATATAAAAGCTAAATTTTCAGTTTCGGACGCCTATATAACAGAAGTTAAAGATACGAAAAGTGGATTTGTAGTACCTCTTCAATACAATGGACTAGGATACAATAATTTGATTAATATTTATATGCTTATTAAATTAACAGAAGTTCAAAAAGGTAGAGATTTTAAAATTTTATGTTTAGAAGAACCTGAAGCACATTTACATCCAGCAATGCAATACAAGTTATTTAAATATCTTAAAAATTTAGATAAGAAGAATGAGTTAAATCAGCAAATTTTTGTAACCACACATTCAAGTAACATTTCTGCAGTAGCCGGAATAGACAATATGTTTATGCTTTCATATGAACGAACTGGTAAATATCCTGATTGCCGTCAACAAAGTTTGAAAGAACAATTTAAGGATTCAGAAGGAAAAACAGAGAAAAAAGAAGCAAAATTACATTTAACAAAGTTTTTAGATGTTACACGTTCTGATATGCTATTTGCAGATAAGGTGATTTTGGTAGAAGGTATTGCAGAAAAATTGTTGATGCCTCTATTTATGGAAGCATGTGGTTGTTCATATGAGGATGAACATATTTCTATAGTTGAAATTGGTGGGAAACATTTTGAACATTTTGTAGAGTTATTCAATGGGAATGCTGTAAATAAAAAGGTACTTTGTATTACAGACAAAGATTTTAAATGGATTGATAATGATGGAAAATTAAAATCTTTTGAATCATATCAAAGCGAGGAAGTAGCACATATTAAAAAACTAAAAGAACGATTCAGTATAGAAAATTTTTGCATACATACTCAAACTCTTGGTGGAAAAACTTTTGAAGATGAGTTATTTCTTGCTAATATGGATAAACCTGAAGTAGCAAAAATTATCTTTAAAAAAGCTATATGCGATGGATTGGAAGAGTTCTTTAATAAGTATGATTTTAATATAACAGAATGGATTATGAACAAGGAAGATATTGATGGTAGATCACGTAAAGTAATAAATAAGTACTTAAAAGCCTTTGAAGAAAGAGTTGATATATTGCCTAGAAAGACAGAATTTTATGAGAAACTCATATTTGCAGAATTATTTTTACATTATGCTAAAAATAAAAAAGGTGATGTTGCATTAAGTTTATTAACAGACGTTGATTTGTATAATGAAGATGAAACTACTAAGTTAATTGTACCTGAATATATACAGGAGGGGTTAAAATGGTTAATGAAATAACATCTGGTGATATATTGAATGTGGAGCAACTAAAAAAACACTCAAAAATTTATGCCGGACCCGGCGCAGGAAAAACTTATTTTTTAGTTGAAAATGTAAAAAACATTTTAACAACTAACGAATCTATTGTAAATAGCAAATCTAGAAAGGTTCTTTGTATCACATATACTAATACTGCGGTAAATGAAATACAAAAGAGGCTTGAAAGGTATATTGATTATGTTGAAGCATATACAATACATGGATTTATAATTGAACACATAATTAAACCTTTTCAAGATGATTTGATAGGTATAATGAAATCGGATTTTAACATATCTGTTTCAAAAAAAGGTATGATTTCTTCTCAAATTGAAGGACTTGGTATTTTGCATGGGATTAATAAAGAAGAAATTTATAGCTATATAAAAAATACAAATCCAGAAAAATTTGATACAGACAAATTTAATTATAGTAAAAAGATTATGGGAGAAGTTGAAGTTGATAATAATCTGTTCTTAAAGTCAAAAAAAGAGAGAGAAGAACCCATTCATGAAATTAAAGCTTCAAAAAGCATTAAAGAAGATCATAAACTTCCTCTCAAACAGTATATGTGGTCCATTATTAGAAAACTAACACATAATGAAATTTTATATTTTGGATATAGAATTTTAGAAAATAATCCAATAGCTCTATATGCTATACGTGTTAAATTTCCGTTTATATTTATAGATGAATTTCAAGATACTAACCCTTTGCAAACATTACTTGTAAAATTAATTGGACAAAAATCAACTAAAATTATTGTTGTCGGAGATGTTGCTCAATCAATTTATAGTTTTCAAGGAGCCAAACCAACTGATTTTAACGATTTTTGCATTGATCCTGAACATGATATTTTATACTCTATAAATGGAAATAGACGTTCTACAGAAAACGTAGTTAATTTTTGTAATTTTTTAAGACAATCAGATACAAATATTATTCAAAAAAGTATTAAATCATATGATAATGAAGGAATTAAGAAAAAGACAGAAGCTAAAAAAATACATTTTTTGATTGGGGAATCATCAGACAATAAAAAGATTATTAGTGATGTTATAAACGAAGGAGGAGTTGTTTTAACAAGAGTATGGGCAGCAGCTTTTGATTACATTCAAGATGTAGAAGAAAATCAAGCTAGTTTGCTAAAATCCATATATAATAGTTATAGTAGGTCACCTATACGGCTTAGAGATGAAATAATGGAACATAATAATGTTAAATGGGTACGATCTTTTCGTTTCATTTTTAAATTATGGGAAAGTTTTAAAAATGGATCTTTTATAGATATGATTTCTGCATTACAGATATATTTGGATATTAATGTCCAAAAGATTACTCCTAAGTTTATTTTTCAATTTAATCATATGTTAAGGGATATTTTTAAAGATGTTAATAATTCTTCCTTCACTTGCGATGTTATAGAAAAATTTAATAATAAAATATTGGACGGTGAGTATATTGGTTTAAAAGAATTGTTTAAAGAAGGTATTACTAAAATATCTATTTTTGACGAACAAGAAAGAGAGAACTTAATAAGCTGCGTATCTTTATTAAGATGGGATACATCATATAAATTATTTACTGAAGTCTTTTCAGAAAATAGCAAGTATATGACAGTACATCAAGCAAAAGGATTAGAGTGGGATAAAGTGATTGTGTGTTTAATGCCAGCTTCTAGAGACGGAATAGTTATTTCGGAGGTGTTTTCAAACCCCCAATTAATGGCAGAGAATAGTTCTGATGAGTTTGTAAGAATGTATTATGTTGCGTGTAGCAGAGCGAGAGAAGATTTATATATACATATTCCGAATGGATGTAGCAAAGATATTATAATAAGAAATCTAGATGAATATGTACAAAATCATGGATGTAGATTAGAATATGAATTTTTGCCAATGCCATAGAAAATTTTACTATTAGGAGAAATAATTTGAAATATAAATTTTTGAAAATGGGGGGGTTATGTTACTACAACGGGAGTATAAATAATTAATTAGAGATTTAATAGAGCAAATTATATGCAATATGTTTCTAAAAATTAGCAAATATATTAAATACAATTACCTTGTTTTGGAGTTCATGGTAAGATATGATTGAAGAAAGTTTAAGAAGATATTATCCTAAAAATATTAGGATTACCGAAAACATATGTGCTAGAAATTTTTAAATAATTTGTATCAAAGTAATCAATTTGGAGTGGAGAAAACAAATTAAATACTAACATTAATTATGAAAGAAATGGAAAAGTCTTGTGATAATTAATAATTATATGCTTAATGAAATAAATTTATTGGTTGTGGAGAGGAATGTTAATAATGGCAAAAAAAGAAATAAAAACAGATTTGTGGGTTTATGATTTGCTTAAAGAAGCTGGAATAAAAATTGATGCACAAGGTTCAACTATAAAAGAATTGGATTTAGCATTAAAAAGTGCATCAAAAAGAGGGACAGGAAACGTAGGTTTCCCTGAATATTGTGGAATTGTTAAAGATTTTGTCATAGTTATAGAAGATAAAGCAGATGTAAAAAGTCATATGATTATAGATGAAGATGTAATCAAAGATGATATAAAAGCTATAACTGATTATGCTGTAAATGGTGCCCTACATTATGGTAAACATATTGCTAAAAACACATCCTACAAAAAAGTCATTTGTATTGGAGTCTCTGGTAATGAAAAAAATCATAGAATTACACCTGTTTTTGTAGATGATACAGAATATTATAGAATTCTTCCTGATGTTGAAAGTTTCATATCGTTCAATTCTGATAACATTGAGGAATACTATATTAAAGAAGTTCTTAAAGAACAAACAGATAAAGAAAAGGAACTTGCTGAAATCTTAAAAGATGCTGCATCTTTGCATGAGGATTTAAGAAATTATGGGAATTTAAAAGATATCGATAAACCCTTGGTGGTTTCAGGTATCTTGCTTGCCTTAAATGAAAAAAAACAAAATTTAATTGATGAGCTTAATGGTGATGATATTACAACTGATGGTCAAATTATATATCAAACAATTGAGACCGCATTAAAAAGGGCAAACGTAGCTCCAGATGTTAAAAGGGATAAAATATTGCATCAGTTTACTATAATTCAAGATACTGCTATTTTAAATATTAAAAATCAAGTGTTAGGGGAAACCCCTTTGAAATATTATACAAAATTTCTATACCAACATATTTTCAGGGCTATAAAATATACTGATACTTCTGAAGATTATTTAGGAAGATTTTATGGTGAATTTATGAGTTACAGTGGAGGAGATGGTCAAACTTTAGGTATAGTTTTGACCCCTAAACATATTACAGAATTATTTTGTGATTTGGTTGATTTAAAGCCTACTGATGTGGTTTTTGATCCATGCTGTGGCACTGGAGGGTTCTTGATTGCTGCAATGCAGGATATGCTTAAAAAATCAACTTCAGAGAGTCAAAAGACACAAATAAGAAAAAATCAATTACATGGAATTGAGTTGCAACCATATATGTTTACGATAGCAACAACAAATATGATTCTTCGAGGTGATGGAAAATCTAATTTAATAAATGCTAACTTCTTTGATGAAAAGCCAAATAAATTACAATTAAAAGGGGCAACAGTTGGAATGATAAATCCTCCATATAGTCAAGGATCAAAACAAAATCCTCAACTTTATGAAATTTCATTTATTGAACACTTATTAGATTCATTAGCGCCAGATGCAAGATGTATTGCGATTGTTCCTCAATCAACATTTACTGGTAAAACAAAAGATGAGCAAAGTTTAAAAGAGAAGATTTTGAAAAATCATACACTTGAAGGAGTAATAACTTTAAATAAAGATACATTCTATGGAGTTGGAGTATTGCCTTGCATTGCTGTATTTACTGCGCATCAAACACATCCATCTGATAAGGAATGTAAATTTATAAATTTTGAAGATGATGGTTGGAAAGTATCTCCTCATATCGGATTACTTGAGACAGAATCAGCAAAGGATAAAAAACAACATTTGTTAGACGTTTGGTTTGATAGAATAGAAGCAGATACAAATTTTTGTGTAAAATCAACAGTTGAATCAACGGATGAATGGTTGCACAGTTTTTACTATTTTAATGATAATATTCCAACCGAAAAAGATTTTGATAAGACAATTGGTGATTTTCTTTCGTTTGAATTTTCCATGATAATGCAAGGCAGAAAATATCTTTTTGAGAATGGAGGAGAACAAACTGATGAATCTTAATGATAAAAAATGGAAAGAATTTCATTTTTCTTCTTTTGTTAATTCAATTGACAGAGGTAAAGTAAAAGATTTAAGCAAAATTGATGTAGGAGAGACGGCTGTAATAGCAGCTGCAGGTGCAAATGAGGGAATCTCAACTTTTGCTAATTGTAACAAAAAATATAAAAATGCCATGACTATTTCTTTAAATGGTGTTGGAACAGGAACTGCTTTTGTTCATAATTATTCGTTTAATTTAAATTCTGACTGTGGTGTTGTTATTACGGGGAGTAAAATGTCTATTGATGTCTTAAGATTTTTCCAATGTTGTATTAATATGCATAAAAATAAATTTAGTTATGGATATAAAGCAAATGAAACAAGACTCAAAAGACAAATAATTCTATTACCTGTAAAAGATAATAATGAACCAGATTTTGAGTATATGGAACACTATATTAAAGAAATTAAATTTAAAAAAAAGGAGGAATACGTAAAATTTTGTAAAAATAAACTAGATGAATTAGGAAAAGAAGTATCAATCTTACCTCTTAATAAGATTGAATGGAAAGAATTTTTCGTAACAGATATTTTTAACAAACCAATGAGAGGAAAAAGAATTATTTCTGCCAATTATATCGATGGGGATAAACCTGTTGTTTCATCAGCTGGAGGAAATAATGGAGTAATTGCATTTGTTGGTAATAAATATAAAATTAGAGAATATGAAAATTGCTTGAGCGTTGCAAACGGAGGAGTTTCGGCAGGATTTGCTTTTTATCATCCGTATAAATTTATAGCTACGGATCATATTACACATTTTAAAGGACAACAATTAAATAAATACCATTATTTATTTCTTGGCACAGTAATAAGGAATCAGATGCATACAAAATATGATTTTAGTAGAGAAATGACAGATCCAAGACTACAACGAGAAAAAATAATAATTCCTATTACAAAAGAAGGGAATCCAGACTATTCTTATATGGAACAATACATAAAAAATATAATGATTAGGAAATATTCCGAATATTTATCATATTTAGAAAGAGATTAAATATATAAAATTTAATTATATTCTATCATTTATATAATTATTTAGCGTATTATTACATAGATATTTTTTGTTTAAATCCATTTATTTTAACAGCATTAATTACTTGAATAACAAAATCGATTTTTATGCATTTTCTTCAATTTTAAGACTTTTTCTTTATATCATATTTTTATTTTGATAATCTATTTTCGATGTGTTTTAAGATTGAATTTAATTGAATTTCTTTGGGTTGTTTTTTTAGAGTGATTCAATTTTATATATTGAAAAAAGAATATGCTGAAAACGAAGATGTTTTATGGTTCATATACTCCCAGATATGAGCAATATATCATATAAGCATCGTATTAGGTGTAAATAATAATTAAAAATATACTAGCTAATATGTGTTGATGAAGGATAAAATAATTATTGTTATACTTAAGTTTTATTTGAAAGCAACTAAATTCGATGTTAAAAAGTATGAGTAAATGATAATGAAGTTTCTATGCTAAATAAAAAATTTATTTTAAAAAAACTTGTTATGATAATATAGTAGTTCTATTTTGCATATTATAATGAAAATGAAAAGTATTGTGTTGGATAAATACAGATATAATAAAAAACAAATTTTTTGATAATTATTTATAATCAAATATCATATATGAAATATGAAGTGTTTTATTGCTTAATCAGAGTTTTAATGAGTAATTGTAACAAATACCTAGAATAATATTTTTGATGTTAAACTTAGGAAAGTATTAATACTATAAATACATTTTTAATTTTATACGCTCTTTTTAATAAAAATGTTGCTAATCTTTTCTCGTTGAAGAAATATATCGTAATCATCTTTATAATTAGCCTCTTTAAGAGACAGTGGCATTGAAGTAACATATAAAAATATATTTTTATATGATGATCTCTCTGCTAGTAAATTCATGAATTTTTGAAGATTATTAATACATTAAATAAATAGCAATAAAATTCTTAAAAAGAGCGATTTTATAAAGAATCTTGAAATAAACGAACTTTCATTATACGATTAGAGATTTTATAAGATGTGTAGAAAAAAATTAAAGGTTCTAGTTCTAGTAATAAGTAATTTTAATACTAATTAATAATTAAATATACCATCTTCCACCAAAATAGTTTATAATAGGAAAGCATGTTATAAAATGCAAATGATAGGGGAGAAGGTTTGATATGATAAAGTTTTTTAAAGCCAATATGGAACCTAGAAAAGGGTTACGTATTGCAGAAGTTATTATTTCTATTTTATTATGTGTTGCTTCTATTGTATCTATTGGATATGGTATGTTCCAAGTGAATGCCCATGTCAATGATGCAAAGTTTATCCAAAGTATAGAAATGACTAGAGATAGGGAACTAGAAGATTATAGTGAGGATAATACAGTTTGTGATGTTACATATATAAGTGGGGATAAGCAATTAGTTGTTTCTTATTCGTATGAAGATTACATTCAATTAGAAGATGATAGTATTACAGCATATGAATATGAAACTGATAATGGAACAAAGCTCTATTTTGATCATCAAAATATAACAGATCAGGAAATACAACATTCATATGGACAAGTCAAAGCCAATGAATTAACACCTGTGTTTAACTTTGGAATTGCTTCATTTATTTTGATGATATCTGTTTTGATTATGACATTATTTGCAAAACAGTTTACAACATATGAAAAATCATGGTTTTTATCAATCATGGTATTGGCTACGATTATTTCTGTTATTTTTCCAGAAGAAAGTGCAAATGGTGTCAATGGAATTATCATCATGTTGCTTTATTTACTAGATACATTCCTGAATATTCTTTGTGAGTTACTTATTTCTAAGCAATCAAGATACAATTTCCTTGTTTCTGTATTCGTAGAAATCGTAGAAATAGCAATGTGTGTTGTCTTAATGTATCGTTTTGCGACAATGGTCACAACATTATTGTTCTGGTTACCAATTGATATTATTAGTTATATTAACTGGACAAGACATAAAGATGAAGAAGAAAGTGAATTGACAGTTGTCAGAAAACTCAAAGGATACCAAGAAGTTTTGGTTATTGTAGGTATTGTGGTTTGGACAATTGTTGTGGGATATTTTATTAGTGGTTTAGATATCTCAACTGATTTTTACAACAACCAATTATTAGAAACAGCCATTATATATATTGATGCCTGTGCATCAGCTGTAGGAATTGCAAATGGATTGTTTATTTTCTTTAGATTAAGGGAACAATGGATTGCATGGTATATTTGTGCATTCCTTGAAGCTGTTATTAATGTGATTTCTGGACAATATGTTTTATTAGTTCTAAAATTAGGTTACTTTACAAATACCACATATGGTTATATTAAGTGGAGTAAGTATATTCAGTCACATTCACAAGAAAAACAAAAACAAATCACTGCATGAGACTTGTAGATTGTTTATAAAATTGGTAAAATAAGCGTGAAAGAAAATCTTAAAAAATATAAGGAGTGAAAAATATGGCTATATCAGCGGGAGATTTTAGAACAGGATTAACTTTAATTGTTGATGGTGATCCTTGCCAGGTATTAGACTTTCAACATGTGAAACCAGGAAAAGGTGCAGCTATCTTAAAAACAAAAATGAGAAACTTAAAAACAAATGCAATTCAAGAAAGAAACTTTAATGCAAATACAAAATTTGATCAAGCTAATATTTCAAGAAAAACAGCACAATATTCATATAAAGATGGATCAACATTTTATTTCATGGATATGGAAACATATGAAACATATGAATTAGCTAATGATCAAGTTGGAGATACTCAATATTATATTATTGAAGGTTCAGAAGTTTCATTAATGTTCTTTGAAGGTGATTTATTATCAGTATCTGTACCAGAAAAAGTAGAATTAACAGTTGTAGAAACAGATCCAGCTATTAAAGGAGCACCATCTAATCAAACAAAAGATGCTGTGACTGATACAGGATTATCATTACGTGTTCCTCAGTTCATTGAACCTGGAGAAAAAATTGTTGTCTTTACAGCAGATGGTAAGTATGCAGGAAGAGCTTAATCAAGCTCTTTTTTTCAAAGATGAATAAAGTTGTATTAATTACAGGTGGAGCACAAGGTATTGGAAAAGCCATTGCTTTGGAACTTGGAAAACAAGGTTATGATATTGTGATTAATTATCTCACATCCAAAAAAGAAGCTCATGCATTAAAAGATATGATTATAGACAATTATGGTGTACGATGTATGGCTATTCAATGTGATGTGTCTAAGGAAGATGAAGTTGATCAAATGATATCTTCTATTGAATCAGGACTAGGTGGTGTTGATATTTTAATTAATAATGCTGCTGTTGATTTATCTAATCTCTTTCATTTGAAAAATGCTGAAGAATTTAGAAAGACTTTAGATGTCAATGTTGTGGGTGCATTTAATTGTAGTAAACGTGTTTATCGACATATGTTAGATCAGGAATATGGCAGAATTATTAATATTTCTTCAACTAATGGTATCAATACATATTATCCTATGTGTATAGATTATGATGCTTCTAAAGCAGCATTGATTTCGATGACACATAATCTTGCTTTTGAGTTTGCTCCATATGTCAATGTCAATTGTATTGCTCCAGGTTTTATAGGAACAGAAAATGAGTTGGACGGATATGATAAAGAGTTTTTAAAAGAAGAAGTTGAAAAAATTATGGTCAATCGATATGGTAATCCTCAAGAAGTGGCTTATTTAGTGAAATTTTTAATAAGCGATGAAGCTAATTTTATCAATAATACTGTCATACGTATTGATGGTGGACAAAAGGGAAGTTGCTAATCCAACTTCCCTTTCATATTTGATAATGCAAGTAAAATAGATAATTTACCATATTCAAATGTTAATCCACCTTGTATGTAAAGTGTATAAGGTTCAATAACAGGTGCATCAGCACTTAATTCAATCGTGCTACCTTGTGTAAAGCTACCTGCTGCCATGACTTCATCAAAAGGATAGCCTGGCATAGGGGCAGGTAAAACTTGAACGAATGAATCAATAGGGCTTGTCTGTTGAATCCCTTGTGTAAAGTTCACTAAATTATCTTTTGTTTTGAGTTCTAAAGTTTGAATGATATCTGTGCGTGGCTCATCATAACGAGGAGATACGTTAGAATATCCTAATTTTTCTAACATATACGCAGAAAATACAGCTGTTTTTAAAGCATTTTTGACAGCATTAGGAGCCATAAATAAACCTTTAAAGAAAGTATTGTTTAAGTTGAAATTAGCACCTAAATCTTTTCCAATACCAGGAGCAGTCAAACGTTCAGCAACCATATGAATAAGTTCCTGATTTCCTGCTATATATCCACCAGTAGGTGCAATTCCACCACCGAGGTTTTTCATTAAAGAGCCTACAACCACATCAGCTCCAACATGACCAGGTTCTTTGTCTTCTACTAACTCACCATAACAGTTATCAACCATGATAATGACGTCTTTATTTACTTCACGAATCTTTGAAATTATACGTTCAATCTTTGAAATAGAAAGAGATTGACGATGTGAATATCCTCTAGATCTTTGAATTTCAACAAGTTTGACATTATTCTGTTTTAATCTCTCTACAATTTTCTTATCATCAAAATCATCATTGACTAATTCAATCTGTTCATATTTCACACCATTAGCCTTTAATGATTGTGTAGAATTTCCACTCAAACCAATCATTTCTTGTAAAGAATCATAAGGAGCTCCAGATAAAGAAATCATGGTATCTCCATGTTTTAATAAAGCAGAAAGCGTTAAATATAATGCGTTTGTTCCACTCATAATCTGAGGACGAACTAAGGCATCTTCACAACCAAGAACAGTCGCAAAGATTTTTTCTAATTTATCTCTTCCTTCATCATAATTTCCATATCCATTAATATCTGCAAAATCAGAATAAGAAACTCTATTTTCTATAAATGCTGATAAGATACGATTAGAATTTATTAAAGCTATTTCATCTATTTTTTTATAAATATCATTTAAAATATTTTCTGATTCTTTTGCTATTTCCAGTAAATCTGGATGAATTTGTTCTAATATCATGTTTATAATCCTCCCATAATTAATCCATTATCTATTATACATGAATATTGATAGTTTGTATTAAAATCAATTAAAATATTTCAATCACTTTCAATGTATAATTATTGTATTTTTATAAAAATAAAGTTATAACACGATAATCATGCTATAACTCTATTTCATCTATGCGTTTTGTTTCATCTTCATGACATATAAGTTGAATATGTCCATCAACAATGAGATAACTTTCACCATATATTGTTTCGTGTTTATCAGTGAGTAAATAACTTCCATCAACCAATACGATGAATGGATGACCAATGCTATCTTTATAAGTGATATCTTCATATAATCTCATACCATCTAAGTATTTATCTTTAACCATTTGATAATGAGGAATAATATTTATTTTTGTAAGATTCAAACCACTTATCCATCTTTGAAACTCTGGATTTATAGCTTCGCCATCTTCTTCAGGCTGACAATAAACAATATCTGCACTATTCATACTACCAGCACTAATACCAATGATAATTCCATCAAAATCTTTGATTTTTTCTCGCAGTTGAATATCTTGAAAGAATTGATTTTGAGTAGGAACATGACCGCCACCTAATAATATAACATCATATTTTTGAAGCTCATCTTTTGTAAAGTCACTATATCTTCTATCAATCAGATCAAAACATTGAATAGAAAAGTTTTCTTTCAAAAAAGCTTCTCTAAAGAAGTCACACATTTCATCATTTTGTTCATAGGCATCGGGGCTAGCTGCAATAATACAACAACGACTATGCTCTTTCCAATATTTTCTCAGTTGATCTACAAACTGATTTTTCTTATCTAAACCATCTACTTTTCTACTTCCATCTAATGGACCAGTAGGACTACTCGTTAAAAAAATGACCATATTTTTCACCTCATGTTTATTTTATCACAAAAATGATCGAAACAAGATAAATAGATAAGGAAAATCTGTTATAATAATCATAGAAAGAAAAGGGAGTTGAGCAATATGCATTTAAGTGATGAAGAAAAAAGGGCAATGTTAAGACAAATGCAAGATGGTTTTATTAGGTATCATCAAAGAGAAGAATATATGAAAAATATATCTATTGATGAGTTATTAAAAGAAATCAATCCATTAGGTTTTCAGTATACTGAACAAGACATATTGGATAAGTATCAAGAATATATGAGTGTAACAGATACTGATGATTATTTTTTTAAAAGAGATCAGATGAGTTGGGAAGCTGTTGATGATAAAGCACAAATACTAAATTCTGATGCTTTGCTTCAACTTATATGTAAAATAGTTAAAAAACATTATGATATAGAAAAAATATGCGATCCATGGTTTATTATGGAGAGAATCGATGTGCTGGATGACGTTCCAAAAAATGAAGCACAAGAAAAAATATTAGGAATTATTGAATCTATAGTAGAATATGGGAAACTACGACATATCAATAGTGTTGAAGAAATTATGGAAGATTATGATATGAATGCGATTTTAAAAGATCAGATTCGTCGATGTCATCAAAGAGATGCTCATTTTAAGCAAGTAATCAAAAGTTATTATGATACATTCATGGATGCTGATCATAGCATTTATAAAATAAAGTAGAAATGTTATATATTTTGTAAAAAAAGTAAAGGAGATAACAAATGATACCACAATATAATGAAATGTATAATGAAGTGTTACACGTATTAAATAAACATCATCAGTTAAGAGTACGTGATATGGTAGATGAAGTATCTGATGTATTACATTTAACTGAAGATGAAAGAAATCAAAAGATGGAAAACAGTCATAAAACAGTGATTTATCATCGTTTGGGATGGACAAAAACATATTTAACAAAAGCAGGATTGATTCGTTCTGTAGAAAGAGGTGTTTATCAAATTACACCTCAAGGAGAAAATATACTATCTTCTCATATTCATGTTGATGATGATTATTTAATGCAATATGAAGAAGTTAGACAGTTTGTAAATCGTCATAATGAACAACCTGAAAATCAAACAAAACCAAAAGAGTCTACACCTTTAGAAAATATTGGTCAATCTATTAAGATGATATCATCACGTGTCAGTGATGAATTGTTGGATATGATTATATCTAAAGATCCAGCTTTCTTTGAAAAACTGGTTTTAGATTTATTAGATAAAATGGGTTATGCTTATGATAAAGAATCTATCATTTCAACTGATTATAGTGGTGATGAAGGTATAGATGGAATTATCAATGAAGATCAGTTTGGATTTAATAGTATTTATATTCAAGCTAAGAAATGGAATAGAAGTAGTGTGGGAAGACCAGAAATTCAGAAGTTTTTAGGCGCAGTAGCTGGTCAAGGTGGTACAAAAGGATTATTTATTACAACATCTACTTTTACAAGAGAAGCCATTGATTATGCGAAAAAACAATTACAAGTTAAGCTCATTTTAGTTGATGGTAAAATGTTAACGGATTTAATGATGAAATATAATTTAGGTGTGAGTATTGTGCAGACTTATGAAATCAAACAATTAGATTTGGATTATTTTGATAGTGAACTTGTTTAATATAAATATATTTCATAGGCCATTAGACACGCTTGTTAAAAATGTTTGATATTTTTCAGGAATAAATCTGATTACTACTCGTTTTCTAAATAATTTTTATCTGAAAACAAAACTTAAAATGACATACAAAAGTCAAATGCTTCAAGTGGACTGTGAAATACATTATTACTGAATAATTAAAGTTTTCATTTTAGAGGAATTAATGAGTGGTATAGAGAAAAAATTTAAAGAGATACGGTTTGATAACGCAAGATATAATAAAAAGAGTCATTATATTATTTTAGAATTCTTTAAAAGAATCAAGTAAGTGAAATATAGATGATTTTTTGTAAATGTTATTAATATATATAATTAATTTATGTTAAATTGAAGTATAAAGGTGAAAATAGTGAAAAGGATATATAATAAGCTTGTGAGAGACTATATACCAGAGATTATAGAAAAAGATAGTAAAGTATTTAAAACACGAATACTTACTAATGATGAATACATTATCGAGTTAAAAAAGAAATTAATTGAAGAAGCTTATGAGGTTAATGTAGCGTTAACCAAACAGAATATAATTGAAGAATTAGTTGATGTTATAGAGGTTGTTGAGGCTATTAAAGATATTTATAATATTAATGATACAGAGATTCAAAATGTTAAGGATAAAAAAAGTAAAAGTAATGGCAAGTTTGAGCAAAAGATTTTTTTAGAATATGTCATTGAGGATGAGATATGAGTGAATATATAAAGAATTGGTTAGATATTATTGAAAATATGAATAATGATAATACATATAAATTAGCATGGGGTAGAGCATTGTTGGAATTAATTATAGAACTTGATGTTGTTCAAGATGTGAATGTTTTTTCGTTTCAACAAATAGCAGTGAAGATGCTCAAATATTATTGGAATCAAATATATTTTTTTCAGTTAAAACAAAGTCCTGCTAAGAAACCTATTATTGTTCAAGAAACTGAGAAATGTATTAGTTATGTTAACCAAATAAGGCAAATGAATAATCCTATATGGTTTGATTTGGCTGAAGATTATTTAAAAAAAGATTTGGAATTTTATCAAAAAAAGATAAATAAAATAGCAATAACATTAAAACATGATGTATCTTGGAGATTTAAAAAAGTTAAAGATAAAACATTAGAAATTTATAGGATAGATTTAAAACAAAGAGAAATTTACTTTTCTAAAGAAGAAGTTATAGATTTAAAAGAATATGCTTTTATATTATCACAATTATTGAATTACAGGTGGGCTCAATTACTAGAAAAATTTAATAATAGTCCAAAAATATCTTTGAAAGTAAAAGGAATTTCTGATGAAAAAATAAGAAGAAATAATTTAACAAAGTTTAAAAATATATTGTTGGAACAGATGAAAGATGGAAAAATCATTGATTTTTATACAGGTGATATCTTAGAAGAAAATGATATATCTGTTGATCACGTTATACCATGGTCCTTCATGTATAGTGACGATATATGGAACTTAGTGATTACTTCTAAATCAATGAATTCTAGAAAAAGTAATACAATACCTGATGAGAAAACTATAAAAAGATTAGAAAACAGAAATAAAGAATTAATAAAAGCTATTGATTATGGAACAATCTATTATAATGATTTAAAACAAGCAATAGAAAATAACTATGTGCAGAAATTCTATGTTTCTTGTAAGATGTAAGATTATCATTAAAGCAAAAATGCTAACTTTTGTGGTTAGCATTTTATTATGTCGAAGTAATTATTATCTTAAAAAATATTTATGTAGATTAAAAGATCTTTACGCAGATCATAAAATATGATCTAATTATGTTAAGAGGTGTTCAAAAATGTCTAAAAAATGGAAAATTAAGGATTATAATGCTAAAGAGATTGCTGATAAAATTAAGGAAGGTATTATAAAAGTTCCTCAATATCAGAGAGGCCAGGTGTGGAAGCCAAAACAAAAAGAAGGATTAATGGATTCAATAAAAAAAGGATATCCTTTTGGATCAATTTTGTTATATAAAAAAGCAGATAATGATTATGAACTTATAGATGGTTTGCAAAGAATATCTACAATATATGAATATATATATAATCCAAGTAAATACTTCCAACAATATAATATTTCAGATAGTACATTAGATAAAATTTTTTTAGAATTAAAACTGGTTGGAAATAAAGAAACTATTAAAAAGAACATTGAAAAGGTCATTAAAGAATGGGTTGAAGATAATACACGTACATTAGAAGATATTAAAAATATGAATGCAGCTAAATGTGTTAAATATATTCAAACCGAATTTCCAACATGTAATAATGGGGCATTATTTGAGATTACTAATATTTTAATTGATGAATTTTCATGCTTTAGAAATGAATGTGAAGATTTGGTAAATCTTGAAATTCCAGCAATAGTATATGAAGGTAATCCAGATAGTTTACCAGACATATTTAGTAGAATTAATTCTAAAGGCATAACATTATCTAAATATCAAATATTATCAGCTACATGGACAACGTATGAATACAAAATTATTGATAATAAATTGTTGGATATTATAGAATATGTAGATAAATTTTACGGAAGTATTTTGGAAAATAATTTCAGTATTGAAGGGTATAATCCTTATGATATAAAAAAGACGAAAAAATTAAATTTTTATCAAATATTATTTGGATTTGGAAAACTAATATCAGTAAGATATCCATATTTCTTCTTTAGATCAAAAAATGATCAAAATGTAGAAAGTAGTGGCTTTAGTCTTGTAAATGCTTGTATAGGAAATCAAAATAGTAAATTAGCAGAATTACCAGCGATAATACAAGAACTATTTCCTACAGACAATCAATTTAATCAATTTTTAGTTAATGTTTTAAATACAATAGATTGTGTATATGCAATTTTTAAACCTTATTTAGAATTTAAATTAAATAAAAGAAAAGATTCTAAAGCTATTAATCAATCAGAATTTCAAATCTGCTCAATAGTTTCGAATTATTTTAATTTTAAATATTCTACATACACATATGATGAATCTGGTAATGAAATTATAGGTAGAACAATTTTAATTGACAGATCAAATGCTGATTATAAAAAGTTTAAAAAAGCATTTAAAAGCTATGCTTTTAAACGATATCTTGTTGACATATTAAATGATTACTGGCGTGGAAGTGGAGACAGCAAACTTAATCACGTGTCTTTAGACAAAAATTATTATACTGATGAAATATCACCAGAAAAACTTGAAAATGAACTAGATCATTGGATAAGCAACATTAATAGTCGTAAAGAAAGTAAAAAAGTAGCCGAGCCAAAATCTATTGAAAAATTATTGTTAAGTATTATTTATAATAGATCATTTTCTGCCTATGAACAAAATGATGACATTAATTATGATATTGAACATTTAGCACCTAAAGGTAAATTGAAAATTTTAATTAAAAAGGTTGCAAAAAATGATGAACAAATTGGATTACCTATCAGCTCTTTTGCGAATATTTGTTTGTTGAGAGAAGCTATTAATAGAAAGAAAAAAGATAAAACATTATATGAAGATAATAAATATCTACAATGTCTATATGAAAAAGAAATTTCTCTTCAAGAAATTGAAGCACGTTTTTCTTTTACTACAAAAAAAGATTTGGAATGGATGGATAAAGATTATACTGACTTTAACGAATTAAAAGAAGATTATTTTAGGTTTTTAGACTGTAGATATAAAATCGTAAAGAAAAAAATTATTGATAATCTTTTTTATAATCAACTTGAATTCAAAAATCATTGTGCAAATAATAACAAGAATTCCCAAAAGAATTTATCTGTAAAAGACAAATCTTCAAAATACGTTTTATCAACTAAAAGTGAAATGCTTTACGAAGAGTTAAGTCAATCTGAAAAGGATATATTAAATATTGTAAAAAAGATGAAAAAAAATGAATTTGATATTACAGAAATGTATAATTACAAAGATGAATTAGAAGAATTATATCCGAATAATAATAATCTTGAATCAAAGATTCGTCAGAATTTGCAACATTTAAGAGATAAAGGATATATAGAATTTATATCTCGCGGTAAGTATAGACGTTTCAAATAGTTTCATCTTAACTTGACTTACTTTAAAAATTGATCCATGATAATCATGGTGATGAAATGAAAAAATATACAATAACAATTCATGAAACTTTAAGTAAAAGCATTAGTGTAGAAGCTGAAAATGAAGAACAAGCAAGACAGTTGATACAATCAAAATATGATTCAGGTGAATTTATGCTTTATCCTGAAGAATGTGATATTGAAACAAGTATTGAAGTTAATGAAAAGATCCCTTAGTAATGAACTAA
>NZ_NFLD01000090.1:0-836 GCF_002160725.1 Massilimicrobiota sp. An142
TAGATGAGTCTTTGAATTCGCATTTTGAACCAGGTTTTATGGTCTAAGTGTTGTGGGTACCACATCACATGAAATTTATTTGAAAGGATGGTTTTTATGAAATTAGTTGGTATTGATATCGGAAAGCACAAGCATTTCGTCAGCATCGTTGACAAGTTGACTGGTGAAGTTATTCTTCAGCCTGTCGCTTTCTCTAATAATGCTCAGGGTTTTGAATTCCTTATCTCTCAGATCGCTCTCTATCCTGTTGATAGCGTTCTTATCGGTATGGAAGATACTGGTCATTATCATTTCGCTTTATTGCGCTTTCTTTTACAGAAGAACTACAGCGTCGCTTTGATCAATCCTAAAACTACCGATCTCAATCGTAGAATGGATGGTGGCATCACTAAAAACGATAAACTTGATACTCTTAATATATGCGATATATTAAGCTCAAACAAACTCAAGAAACCTTATCGGTTGACGTCATCTAAGAAATTTGACCTTTATGAACAGAAGCAGCTGACTAGGTTGCATCATTCCCTCAAGGAACAGATCAATGTTCTTTCCAATCGTCTGCAGAAATGCATAGATCTTGTTTTTCCTGAATATAACTCACTTTTTAAATCCAAGTACGGAAAAGTCTATATGTCTATTCTTAAACAGTTTGGCAGTGCAAAGGCCATTGCACAGGCTGACATCAGAACTTTACGCAAATGCTTTGATATTACCGGCAGAGGCAATCGCATTTCTCTGACTGCTGAAAAGCTAAAGGAAAGTGCAAAAACATCTGTTGGCATTTCTTCGTTGGCAGATGAAATGCAGATCAAACATCTAATAGCTCATATCGAACT
>NZ_NFLD01000091.1:0-827 GCF_002160725.1 Massilimicrobiota sp. An142
CTCGAAAAACACAGAAAGCTCCGAAAATCCTCTTCCCCCTATCTCTATAAGGATACAAAGGATAATGTTGTTTTTGGTGCCATCTCTACCCTTCATACTTTTGGCAGACCCCTTGAATTCAATCCTCATATCCATATGCTTGTCTGTCGGGATGCCCTCAATCTCAGGAAGGACTCCATCAAAAGCCTTTCCTATATGGATTTCAATAAGCTCAGAAAAACCTGGATGTTTCAGATCCTTGACCTTCTTGACAGGAAAATCAACACAAGACAATTCCATGCACTTAAAAATTCTCTGTATAAAAACTATCCCGACGGTTTCTATGTCTATGCCAAAGAACCAAAAAAAGACCAGAGCGAAGATGATGTTGATGATACCGTCGCATATATAACACGCTATACCAACAGACCTGTCATGGCAGAAAGCAGAATTGTAGAATATAATGACACGACCAAAATGATTCATTGGTTCTATAATCGTCATGAGGATGACAAAAGAATCGATGTCACTGAAAGAGTTGAGAGATTCATCCAAAAAGTCATCAGACACTGTCCGGATGAAAACTTCAAGATGACTCGCTACTATGGATTCTATTCCAACAGGTCGACCAGACATTACAATAGAATGGCTGAGCTTCTGGCTCATAAGCAGAAAAAGGAAACACAGTACAAGAAGGAAAGACAGGCCATCGCAAAAATTCAAATCCACAAGACACATTTCCGTTATTTTATGATACAATCATTTCAGAGGGATCCCATCAAATGCAGATGTGGAATGATCATGAATTATGCTGAAACATATAATCCCTTTGAAGGAGGACGGAAGAA
>NZ_NFLD01000092.1:0-807 GCF_002160725.1 Massilimicrobiota sp. An142
TATTATGCCGAGAAAATAAAGAAAACCATATGATTATTAAAGGGTAATTTAAATTAACTCGGCATAATAACTAACTCCACATAAGGAGGATTATGTGGATATCGGCATAATCCTCCTTGAGGTACACCTTTAGTTGTTTCTTCAAATTTATGCTTTACTACGACTCCTGCATTGAGATATTTATGTATGAGTGATATGACTCTTCTATCTTTAATAGTTTGTGAAAGTATCTGTATAAGTCTTGAATGATTGACTGTATCAAAGTATTTCTCCAAGTCCAAGTCTACTGTGTATCGATATCCTTCATTGGCATAGTCTACGACTCTTTTTACTGCTTGATGAGCACTTCTTCGAGGTCTAAACCCATAACTGTTTTCATTGAATAATGGTTCAAAGATAGGCGTAAGTATTTGTACTATTGCTTGTTGGATGACCCTATCCGTCACTGTTGGGATTCCTAACCCTCTTTTCTTTCCGTTATCTTTCGGTATTTCTACTCTTTTGACGGCTTGCGGACTATAATGTCCCTCCATGATAAGTTTCTTTAGATAAGACCAGTGTTGTGCGAAATGCGTACGAACTTCTGCGACTTGCATTTTATCTACACCACCACTCCCCTTATTGCTCACAACCCTTTGAATCGCCTTTTCTATATTGGCATCTTCTACGATTGCTTCAAGTAACTTTCCATGTACTACAAATCTATTGGTGTTCTTCATATGTGATATCTCTTGTTTTGATACAGGATACACTTCTCCGTTATTGTCGTATTCCGTACTATCTTCATAGAGTAAGCCTAATGATAGT
>NZ_NFLD01000093.1:0-798 GCF_002160725.1 Massilimicrobiota sp. An142
ATATTAACGTGACAGCATCGAGCAAATTCATAAAAGAATTTGAGCAAATGACAAAATTACCACTAACAAATTATTACCTGACAGAAAGACAGATAAAGCAAATATTCAACTATAAAGTATAAAAAAACAGTAGTGATCAATTAAAAGATTACTACTGTTTTCAGTTAAACTATCACTATGTTTTAATGCTGGATACCAAAGTCAGGTATTATATGATTTTTTATGTAAAAGAAAAGGGTCTGAGAATCTAAATATGATGATTGATTTTTGTGCATATTGCACAAAAGAAGAGTATAATAAAAGAAAGTAGGTGAGATGATGGGATTTACAATAGAAGATGCATTGAATGAAACCAAAGAATTATATCAGCTTACACTATTATGTGGACAAAAAGGGTGTGCCAATGCTATGAGCTGGGTTCACCTTATTGAAGATACAACGACAATTCAACAATTGTGGGGAAAAGAATTGATTGTGACAAGTGGTTTAGGATTTCAAAAAGAAGGAGCACTTTTAAACCTTGTAGAATATTTGGTTAAGTATCATAGTGTCGGGCTTATTATTAATACTGGAAAGTATATTTTTGATGTTCCTCAAGATGTTCTTGATTATTGTGAAAACAATGATTTTCCACTGTTAATTTCACCATGGCATATTCATATGGTTGACCTGATTAAAGATTTTTGTATGCGTTGTTTGTTTTCGCAAAAAGAGGATTATTTGGTTACACAGTATTTTCAAAATATTTTTAGTGATCCACGCACTATTGAAGAAAATAGGAATGAACTGATGCGTAGT
>NZ_NFLD01000094.1:0-749 GCF_002160725.1 Massilimicrobiota sp. An142
TGCAAACATTGTCATAAGACTTTCTCGCCCATGACAGGAACTTTGTTTTCATATTCAAAGAAGGAAGCCTATCAATGGTATCTGTATATGGAATCACTCTTTCGTGGTGATACCATTGTTCAGTCTGCTCATATTGCAGGCATATGCGAACATACATCTCTTGTGTGGAGACATAAGATACTGAGTGTATGTGCTTCTCTCACAGCTGAAGATCGCATACTAGATGGAGTTGTTTACCTTGATGAAAAACTTTCAGATGTTAAACATCCTGGAATAACAGTTGAAGATAAAGAATCAAAGAAGAAAAGAGGAATCAGCGATCAGAAGAGAAACATTGTCTGTGCCATAGATGAGCACAACAATAAAGTGATACAGGTATCAGAAAGAGGAAGAATACATACCAAGAATCTCTATGAAATATATAAAGACAAAATTCCTTCACAATGTACAGTTGTCAGTGACAGCTTACGCTCATATCATGGACTGATGAAAAAGTTAGGAGTCAAATGGATTAAGATACCATCAGGCAAGAAAGAAAAGGACGGATATACATTGGATAAGGTCAATAGATTGCATTCGTCTATTGAATTGTTTTTGCATGGATATAGAGGGATATCAGACAAGTATTTAAAGAACTACATTGGACTATATAAGATGAAAGATCAGAATAAAAATTACTATAACAAAACGACTTTCAAGGGAATATACAAGAAGATCATGAACTCCATGTGTGAGCTAAGATATAGTGA
>NZ_NFLD01000095.1:0-728 GCF_002160725.1 Massilimicrobiota sp. An142
GCAAGAATCCTCAATGCAAGAATGAAACTGTTTTCTAAGATAACAGATTCAATCATTCAGATGAACATGGAAAGAGGATTTGACTTTCCATATCATTATTTTTACTGTGCACAGGAGATTGGCTATATAGTACAATATCTTATGGAAACGATGATTAATGATGATATAAAAATGGTATATGGCAGAGGGAAAAGAAAGACAGAAATTCAAAGATGGTATGACCTGTTTCTTGAATATTATACAAAGCTGGATGAATATGAATTCTGGCTTTTTGTCATAGGAAATGATAGAAACAGCTGTTCAAAGACGGATCATGATGCGACAATGTGTGCAACCAAGATAGATTATTACTGCAACACTGGATTAAGCAGACCCTGCTATAACGTACAGATTGGTGTCAGCGATGGCATTATAGTAAATGCAGATCTATTCCAGCGACCAGGAGATACCAAGACATTCATACCATTCATGGAAAGATATAAGGATTTCACAGGAGAGCTGCCACTTTATCCGATGGCAGATGCAGCTTATGGAAGTTACGACAACTATATGTATTGTTTGTCAAATGGAATGAATCTCTACATGAAATATTCAATGTATGCCAAAAAAAATGAAAAGGAATTCAGGAATAAAAAATTCAACACATTGAACTGGGAAAAAGATGGAAAAGGAAATAGGATATGTCCAAACGGTCATGTATTTGATCAGAATATAGGAGATATTTATGA
>NZ_NFLD01000096.1:0-713 GCF_002160725.1 Massilimicrobiota sp. An142
CACCCGAAGCCGGTGGCCCAACCGCAAGGAGGGAGCTGTCTAAGGTGGGACTGATGATTGGGGTGAAGTCGTAACAAGGTATCCCTACGGGAACGTGGGGATGGATCACCTCCTTTCTAGGGAGAAGAGAAGATGTGGATACTGTTTGGTTTTGAGTGTGGTCTGAAGGGATTGCATTCAAGGCAGGAACATTGAAAACTGAACAGCAAACTTTCTACAAGAAAGCGAAGGAAGATGAAGAGATCAAAGAAGAAGGTCGAAATCATCTAGTTGCAAACTAAGAAAGCACAGAAAGAACACTTTAGGTTAAGCGAAGAAGAGCGTATGGTGGATGCCTAGACACCAGGAGGCGAAGAAGGACGCAGCAAACGGCGAAACGCGACGGCGAGCAGTAAGCAGGCAACGACCCGTCGATATCCGAATGGGGGAACCCGCCATCCACGAGGGTGGCATCGCGCAAGCGAGGCAATACGCAGGGAACTGAAACATCTCAGTACCTGCAGGAGAAGAAAGTAAAAACGATTCCGTAAGTAGTGGCGAGCGAAAGCGGAGGAGCCCAAACCATCAGATGATGGGGTTATAGGGCTGCCGAGAAAGTCGATGCGACATGACAGGAGAAGCGCAGGGGAAGGCGCAGCGAAGAGGGTGAAACTCCCGTATCCGAAGTCGTGAAGCAGGGCGAGGCAGACCCTGAGTACGTCGGGGCACGAGGA
>NZ_NFLD01000097.1:0-665 GCF_002160725.1 Massilimicrobiota sp. An142
AATATTCATGATATTCTAGAAAAGCAGAAAGTTATATACATGGGTGACCGCAATTATCCATCAACTGATATCTTTGTTTATTATAATATGAAAGGCGATAAATTCTGTTACAGAGGAAAGCCAAACTTTTATAAGAAACAGCTAGAAAATATTGAAAGAGATGGTTGGATTGAAATAGATTTGGATGACAGATGGATTGATCGCTTTAAAGTTGAGGAAGTCAAGGATTATGCCAGAGAGCATAGGAACTTCAGGTTAAGAGTCATCAAAGTTATGAAATCTGAATTAAGGCAATTAAAGGTTAGTGAAAAAGATGAAGAAATCATTATTTTCACGAATCTTGATGAAAATGAATGGCCAACAAAAGAAGTGCTACAGCTTTATGGAAACAGATGGTCAGCAGAAACCGGATATGATATCCTAAAAAATAAGATTGAGATGGAAAAAGTAACGAGTAAAAAAGCAGAACTCATACTGCAGGAATTACATTCACAGGTTATAGTTCATAATTTAGCTGCAATGATAAAAAAAGAATCAGATAAACTTATCACACATACTGAAAAATATAATTATCAGACAAATATAAATAACCTGATACAATTATTAAGGGCTAATCTTGCAAAACTATTAAACATGAAAGATGGATTCAGGAGACTCATAAATAA
>NZ_NFLD01000098.1:0-651 GCF_002160725.1 Massilimicrobiota sp. An142
CGCTTTTCATGAGAATAGAAACTTTCAACGATAGAGAGATAAGTCCTGCCCTTTAAAGTAGTTTTTTTAAGAAAATAAGCCATAAAAATACCTCCAAAATATATAACACTACTATCACTATTAATATTATAACATAAAAAATAATTTAAAAAAATACAAAAACACAAAAAAAGCCGACAAAATCGGCACAATTTAATATTTGGTTAAAAAGAAGTCCTAAAAAATATAGTGATAACTTCTAAAGACGGGACTACGCATCAGTTCATTCCTATTTTCTTCAATAGTGCGTGGATCACTAAAAATATTTTGAAAATACTGTGTAACCAAATAATCCTCTTTTTGCGAAAACAAACAACGCATACAAAAATCTTTAATCAGGTCAACCATATGAATATGCCATGGTGAAATTAACAGTGGAAAATCATTGTTTTCACAATAATCAAGAACATCCTGAGGAACATCAAAAATATACTTTCCAGTATTAATAATAAGCCCGACACTATGATACTTAACCAAATATTCTACAAGGTTTATAATATTGTCAATATAATTTTTACCAAAAATGTTAATTTGAAAATTACCAGAAATGTTAATTTATTGTTACCAGTTTTGCTCACATATGTTTACCACTTCCGTCCATTTCTAGTCTTC
>NZ_NFLD01000099.1:0-629 GCF_002160725.1 Massilimicrobiota sp. An142
AAATACTTGTCTGATATCCCTCTATATCCATGCAAAAACAATTCAATAGACGAATGCAATCTATTGACCTTATCCAATGTATATCCGTCCTTTTCTTTCTTGCCTGATGGAATCTTAATCCATTTAACCCCTAACTTTTTCATCAGTCCATGATATGAGCGAAGGCTGTCACTGACAACTGTACATTGTGAAGGGATTTTGTCTTTATATATTTCATAGAGATTCTTGGTATGTATTCTTCCTCTTTCTGATACCTGTATCACTTTATTGTTGTGTTCATCTATGGCACAGACAATGTTTCTCTTCTGATCGCTGATTCCTCTTTTCTTCTTTGATTCTTTATCTTCAACTGTTATTCCAGGATGTTTAACATCTGAAAGTTTTTCATCAAGGTAAACAACTCCATCTAGTATGCGATCTTCAGCCGTGAGAGAAGCACATACACTCAGTATCTTATGTCTCCACACAAGAGATGTATGTTCGCATATACCTGCAATATGAGCAGACTGTACAATGGTATCACCACGAAAGAGTGATTCCATATACAGATACCATTGATAGGCTTCCTTCTTTGAATATGAAAACAAAGTTCCTGTCATGGGCGAGAAAGTCTTATGACAATGTTTGCA